>JAZQLK010000304.1:0-2636 GCA_045542635.1 Eubacteriales bacterium | reverse complement strand
AGGTTAGCGGCGGTGTCACCGAGAAGCCCGAGCTCCTTGAACCACATCTTTGCGTGCTCCTTTTCGTTATCGGCTGTCTTCTGGAAGATCTCTGCGATCTGCTCATAGCCCGCCTTCTTTGCTACGCTTGCAAAGTAGGTGTACTTGTTTCTTGCCTGGCTTTCGCCTGCGAACGCCGCAAGAAGATTTGCTTCGGTTTTAGTTCCCTTAAGATTCTGTGCCATTTTGATTTACCTCTCTTTATATTTATTTTTATTATTCTATCCCAAAGAGGGGCGTTAATTAACGCCCCTCGATGAAAATTTCCGTAATTATTGAATTTTGTAATAAAGGCACCATGCCTCATACTGTGCAAGCACGGGATCGGGGATAACGGGCTCATTATCCTCAGCGTCTCCGCCCTCGGCAGTTTCGTCAGCGGGCTTGGGGGCCGCGCTGTTGTCGGCAAAGCTGATATACGCCTCGGTCTTCTTGAACGCAACGTTCAGCTGAGCCGCATACTGTTCAAACGGCTGAGACGAGCCGAGCTTATAAGCCATAAGCTTGTTAAGAACGCTGTCGCTTTCCGCCTTAAAGCCGTCGCAGTCAAGTCCCTCTACGTCGGGATTGAAGAGGAGATAGGGCGCAACGACGGTATCGCGAAGCTGCTGCTTAGCGAGCGCCCAATTATCGGCGCAGAGTGCCTTGGTTGCCGCATCCATCGAGGAATTTTCCTTGAGAAGGAAGAGGTTACCCGTATCAGCAGGATTCATATTGTAGTCGTCGCTGATGATGTCGATGATTCCGGTGTAATCGTCAACGGTATAATGCACGTTTTCAACGCCGTACTGGAAGATGTTTCTGTATTCGACGTTCGTCTGAAGAAGGTTTACGATCTCAAGCGCTCTTACGGGATCAGATGCGTATTTGCTTATGCAGAATACCGTTCCGATATCGTTCATAACGGGCTTCGCATACTCAACCACGATATAATCGTCACCGTACAGCTCGGGTATAGCCGCGTTGCCCTTAATAAAGGCAGCCGCAACCTTTTTGTTCTCGGGAAGCTTATGCTCGTCGCCCTCGGTTATGTAGCCCTTGCTCTTAAAGAGATTGAGATACTTTGCATATTCGATGTATGCCTCGTTTTCAAGAAGCGATGTCGGGGACTTCTTGGTAAATGCGGTATCGGTATTGGAAATTACGGTACCGAACATCGTTCCGCCGAAGCTGTCAAGATTGATCGAAGGAGCGTTATAGAGGGTAATATAGCTTCCAAAGTCCTTTTTCGCATCAATGAGCAGATTGTTAAGCTCAGGGAGAGTGTCAAGGTTCTTCGCTGCGTAGCCGTACTTATTTGCTACATCCTTGTTTACGAGAAGGTAGGTGTAGTCGCCGTATACCGTATTGGTCGGAACGCCGTAGGGATACTTGTTTCCAAGAGTTCCGAGAGTTGCCATATTGGTAAGGGCGAAGAATCTGTCGGAGATATACTTTCGCATAAGACCGCTCTTATCGGCAATATTAAGAGAAACCGTAAGTCCGCTTTCGTTGTACTTCTCGAACATTTCCGAGCCGCGAACCATAAAGATATCGACCTGAGTTCCCTGCTCATCGGGGAATACAAGCTCGTTTCCCTTGTTCTTATCCTTGGAGCCGCTCTTGTTTTCTTCCTTGTATTTCTCAGCCGCCTCCATAGCTTCGTCGAGCTTAGCGTAGTCCTCGTCCTCTGTAAAGAGCTTAAGAAGCACGCGGGTCGTAAGGTTTCCTTCGGAATATACGTTAAGACGATCCTGACCCGCCTTGATCGCTTCGTCGGTAGTTCCTTCGCCCTTGATTCCGTAAAGGGTAACGGTTATGGGCTTTGTGGTCTGCTTTATTTCCGCTTCTTCATCAGAGCAGGAAGTAAGAACAGGCATCACGATGCATACGATAGCTATAAGCAAAGCCAACAGTCTTTTTTTCATTATAGGGTTCCTCCTGAATGCGGCATTTTCCGCCGTATGTATACAGATTATATTTTACAACAAATTAGTCGTTATGTCAAGCCGATTTTGTCGACCGCCGTTATTTAATCAAGATAATCGCGCAAACGCTTCGAACGGCTCGGATGACGCAACTTACGGAGCGCCTTTGCCTCTATCTGTCTGATTCTTTCTCTCGTTATATGGAACTCCTTGCCAACCTCTTCAAGGGTTCTCGCTCTGCCGTCAACAAGACCGAAGCGGAGCTTAAGCACCTGCTCCTCACGGGGAGTAAGGGTGTGAAGGACCTCGTTAAGCTGCTCGCTTAAGAGTCTCTGCGCCGCAACGTCGGCAGGAGCGGGATTTGAATCGTCCTCAATAAAGTCGCCGAGGTGGGAATCCTCTTCCTCGCCTATCGGCATTTCAAGCGAAACGGGATCCTGAGATATCTTCATTATCTCTCTTACCTTATCGGCGCTCATTCCCATGTGCTCTGCGATCTCCTCGGCGCTTGCCTCGTGACCGAGCTCCTGGAGAAGCTGTCGCTGGATGCGGGAAACCTTATGGATCGTTTCGACCATGTGGACGGGAATACGGATCGTTCTTGCCTGATCCGCGATCGCACGCGTAATTGCCTGACGGATCCACCAGGTGGCGTAGGTAGAAAACTTATAGCCCTTACGGTAGTCGAAT
>JAZQLK010000303.1:0-2745 GCA_045542635.1 Eubacteriales bacterium | reverse complement strand
CTCATTATGCTCAAGGGAATATATTCTTCCAATAGCATAAGCAAACAGTGAATTTATAATATTATGTTTTGATATAGAGGGCAAAATTATTCTTCCTAAATTTTTTCCATTTTCCATAACCGAAAACTTAATCATATCGCTATTATAGCTTATATCAGAGGCACAATAATTACCGTTTTCACCAACGTAATACGCAGAAGCTCCGTATTTCTCGGTCTCAAAAAACCTTTTTTCACTTGGCAAAACACAATATTTGGCGGTATTTTTTAAAATTTCAGTTTTAGCATTGAATATTTCATCAAGGGAGCCGAGTCTTTCTATATGGGCGCTTCCGCAGTTGGTTATAACGCTTGCCTCGGGACTGCATATGCGGGATAAAAAATCAATTTCTCCCCTTGCCCTCATCCCCATTTCCACAACGCAGAAATCCTCGTCTTTAAGTGTTAAAAGGGTTTTGGCAACACCTATCTCGTTATTCTCGTTATCCTTGGTTGCGAGAACCTTGTATTTTTGAGCAAGCACGGAATATATCATTTCCTTTACGGTAGTTTTACCTACGCTTCCCGTAACGCCTATTATCCTTGATTTTTTTATGTTTTCTTTTGCAAGCAGGCATAGAGCCTCCACAGAGCTTTCAACTCGAATAATAGGCTTTTCGCATTTTATATTCTCGTCGGATATAATAAGCTCCGCTCCGTTTTTTATAGCCTCGCAAATATAATCGTTACCATTATACCTGTTACCCTTGATTGCAACGTAGCAGCTGTTCGCTCCTGCATTATCCGCTCTCCAGGTAAGACCTGATATTCTGAAATCATCCTCGTTTATTTGCTTATTAAGAACTGAAGCTATTTTTGCATATGAGCTTTCATATTTGTAGTTCATATTTCAGTATAGCTTCCTTAATGATTTCCGTTTCACAAAAATAATGCTTTCCATTCTTATCAATTTCGTAATTCTCGTGTCCCTTACCGAGAACCAGGAGAATTCCGTCATTTCGCAATTTCACACCAAGCTCGATAGCATCCCGTCTATCGGGTACTATATAATATACTCTGCTTTTATCAATTCCTTTTTCAATATCCTTGATTATGCTAATTTTATCCTCCGTCCTCGAATTGTCCGAGGTTACTATTATAACGTCGGCAAGCCTTGACGCATATTTACCCATAATTTCTCTTTTTGTTTTATCTCTGTCGCCTCCGCAACCGAATACAAGAGTTACGCTTTTCCCCTTCGAAAAGGAGCGCACTGTTTTTATAATTTCGCAAAAAGCCTGGGGAGTGTGTGCGTAATCAATAAAAATACCGTCGCAGACCTTCTCTATTCTTCCTTCTATTCTATTAACACTTCTTATACCCTCGCACACAAATTCAGGCTCAATTCCAAGGGTAAGAGCGGCTCCTGCTGCGGCTAAAGAATTATATACTGTAAAGCCTCCGCAAACGTTGGCTTTTACATTAAATTCACCCTTGTCGAACCTTAAAACATACTCTGCTCCATCCTCGCTTAGACTTATACATTTAGCATAATAATCACTGCATTTTGACAGTCCGAAGGATGTAAATTCCCTATTCAGATATCGGTGTATACGCTTTATATACGCGTCGTCAGAATTGATCAAGGCGTGCTTGCATTTATAAAAAAGCTTAACCTTTGATAAGAAATAATTTTCCATAGTTTTGTGAAAATCGAGATGATCTCTTGATAAATTTGTAAATATACCAACCTCAAATTCCAAGGGGTAAAGCTTTGAAAGCTCCAGAGCGTGGGAGGATGCCTCCATAACCGCATATTCAACACCCATAAGTGCCATTTTATGAAGTATCATATACAGATATTCGGGATCCGGAGTTGTCATTGCCGCCTCAATATCAATAGATTCCCCTCCTCCACCGAAGGAAAATACCTTATCGTTTATAAGACATTTAACAGTAGATATCATACCCACGCTTTTTCCGCTTGCTCTTAATATAGAATAAGTAAAATAAGCGGTTGAGGTTTTACCGTTTGTACCGGTAATACCTATGATCTTTAGCTTTTTGGAAGGATTTTCATAAAAATTATCCCATAAAAATGCGATAGCCCTTCTTGAATTATATGTTAGTACTGTTTTATCGTATTCATAATATACGTTTTCATCATCCGTTATAACACAGGAGCATCCTGCCTTAAGCGCCATATCGATAAAATCGTTTCCGTTTCTTTTAGTGCCCCTTAAGGCTACGAATATTCCTCCCTCCGTAACTCTTCTCGAGTCGGAATATATATTTTTTATATCTATATCAAAGTTCACCTTTGAACGTATTATTTCGATTCCTTCCATTAAGCGAAAAAGCTTCATATTACTCCTTATCATCCGTATGCAAAAGATATACTGTTACAACGTCTCCCGCTCTTATCTGTTCCCCTGCCGAAGGATACTGTGCCACAACCTTTATTTCATCCCCTACTTTAAAATTCTTGCTTCCCGTAATTTTTATATTTAATTTACTGTATGTAAGTAAAATATTTGCCTCCTGGGGAGTTTTACCGATTAGCGACGGAACAGTTGTCATAACACACTCCTCAGAATTATTTGTTGTATACAGTAAAACTCTTCCTGTTTTTTCATAAATCAAGCTTCCCTTTGTCGGTATCTGTGAGATAACCGTATTACCGTTACCGATTATCTCGTATTTGATATTGCTCTTTTTAAGAATATCCTTTGCCTCCTCCAAGGAAAGAAATACAAAGTTATCAACG
>JAZQLK010000302.1:0-3538 GCA_045542635.1 Eubacteriales bacterium | reverse complement strand
TTTGCGAAAATCTCCAGAAAATATGCGACAATTATGACGCGGAGGAATGAAAATGAGTATAAAAATGGTTTTGTTCGATCTTGACGGCACGCTTCTGCCAATGGATCAGAACGTGTTTACAAAATCATATTTCGGAGGACTTGCAAGAAGGCTTGCTCCTTACGGATATGATCCCGAGGAGCTTATCGCCGCTATATGGAAGGGCTCTGAGGCTATGGTAAGAAATGACGGAAAAAGGAATAACGAGGAGGTTTTCTGGGAAGCTATGGAGAAGATCCTCGGTGAGCGAGTACGGAAGGATTATAATATTTTCGATGATTTTTACAAATACGATTTTGAAAAATCACGCACGTCCTGCGGCTACAATCCCGACACTCCTGCGGTGATTTCTCGGCTTTTGGATATGGGATATCCCCTTGTCCTTGCCACAAATCCTCTTTTTCCTGCGGTTGGCACTCACGCAAGAGTAAGGTGGGCGGGACTTGATACAAAGAGCTTCCGACTTATAACAACCTTTGAAAACTCCTGCCACTGTAAGCCCAATCTTGACTATTACAGAGATATCCTTAAAGAAATCGGCGCAAAGGCAGAGGAATGCTTAATGGTCGGCAATGACGTAGACGAGGATATGATAGCGGAGCAGCTGGGAATGAAGGTGTACCTTGTTACCGATTGCCTGCTTAACAGGAAAAACAAGGATATATCCGTATATCCCAACGGAGATATAAAGGGCTTGCTTGATTTTATTAAAACCCTGTAATAACTACGCTGTTGTATCACTTTCGGTGCAACAGCGTTCTTAATTTTAAAATTACTTGATTTTATATATAATATATGGTAGAATACTAAAAAGGGGATGATTTTATGCGAAAAATTATTGTAAGTAAATGCTTACTTGGCTATCCTTGTAGATACGACGGCAAAAGCGTACCCTGTGATAGCGTCATTGCATTAAAGGACAAATATGAGCTTATCCCCGTTTGCCCCGAGGAGCTTGGCGGCTTACCAACCCCTAGAATCCCTGCGGAAATCGTTTATGACAGGGTAATAAGGCGTGACGGCGTTGACGTTACTGCAGAGTACCTTATGGGCGCTAAAATAGCCCTTACCTACGCTTTTGAAAACGACTGTGATCTGGCGATTTTCAAATCGAAAAGCCCCTCCTGCGGCAAGGGAGCGATATATGACGGAACCTTTACGAGAACCCTTACCCACGGCGACGGAATAACCGTAAGGCTTTTTGAAGCAAAGGGCATACAAGTAATAGATGAAAGGGAAACAGAGAAGCTTATATGAAAATAATTGCTACTGATTTTGACGGTACCTTAAGCTACAACGGGAAAATAAGCGACGAGGATAAGGCGGCGATAAAGCGTTTCCGCGACGCGGGAAACAAATTCGGAGTTGTAACGGGCAGAGATATAGAGATGTCCTTTTGGGTACGAAATTCCTTTCCCGACGTTGATTTTATAATCTCCTGTACAGGCGGCGTAATCACCGACGATAAGGGAAAAATCATATATGAGAAAAAGCAGATTGCGGATTATAAGCTTAAGGATATTGCGGAATTTGCCATAAGCCACGGAGCGGGCAGCTTTGCCATAACCGACGGTCTTACAAGACATTACGTTGACGTAAAGGGAAATATCCCAACGGACTTTTCAAGAATAAAGGAATTTAATCAATGCTGCACCTGGTTTTACAAGGGCGAAAACGCAGAGGCTCTCGTAAATTATATAAATGAAAAATACCCCGGTGAATTTTCGGGCTACCGTAACGGCGGCTCCGTTGATATGCCCCCTGCGGGAGTATCCAAGTCAACAGGAGTTTTAGCCTATGCTTCAATGTTTGACAACCCCGAAATATACGCGGTTGGGGATAATTTCAACGATCTTGGTATGATACGGGATTTTGAATCCTTCGCGGTATCAAACGCAGTGCCCGAGGTCAAGGCGGCGGCAGATCATCAATGCGACAGAATTGCCGATATGATAGACTTTATAATGGAGGAGAAATAAATGACTGCAAGAGATAGATTTATAAATATTTTCAAGACAAAAATCAGAAGAGAGGGAGCGGACAAGCTTCTTGATTTTCTTATTTCCTCGGACTTCTTCACAGCCCCTGCCAGCGCAAGATACCATAGCGCCTACGAGGGTGGGCTTCTTGACCATTCCTTGAACGTATACGACTGCCTTTGCGCTTATCTTAACAGAGATTACGCTAAAGAAAAATTCAAGCTCTCCTATTCCGATGAAACAATTGCTATAGTTTCCTTGCTTCACGATATCTGCAAGGTAAACGTATATAAGCTCGGCTACAGAAACGTAAAGAACGAGCAGGGTAAATGGGAGCAGGTTCCCACCTTTGAGTTCGACGATAAACTTCCTTACGGACACGGAGAAAAGAGCGTTTATATGATCTCTCCCTTTATGAAGCTTACAAGGGAGGAGGCATTCGCCATCCGTTACCATATGGGCTTTTCCAACGTAGACGATCAGAGAAACGTAGGCAAGGCATTTGAAATGTTCCCCCTGGCATTTGCCCTTTCCACCGCCGATATGGAGGCTACATATTATCTCGAAAAAGAAAATTGAAAAATCTTATAAAAGTTATTGACAAATAATTATATGAGTGCTAAAATTAAATAAACCGATGATGAAGAATAGTAGCGTTTATTGGACTGTCACAGAGAGATGCGGTTGGTGTGAGCATTACAGTACGTGTACGTGAATGGGCTTTTGAGGGCAGGCTGAACCTTTTAGTAGGCTATGACGGAGATGCACCGTTACAGGCATATCATATTAACGTATGAATGAGAAGAAGAGTAATCTTTAATTTGGGTGGCACCGCGGTTTTTCGTCCCAAGCATCCTTGGATGCTTGGGCTTTTTATTTTCATCCCTCTTCTTCGGTTAGGAGAAAAAATGCTGTACAGGCGATGGCGAGCCTTGAAATAATAAGGCAATTAAAAAAGAAAATTAACGCAGATTATATATTTGGAGGAATTTAAAATGAAGCTTAACGGTATTGATTTTGATACTTATTTTAACAATTACCCTGACAAAAACGGATACTTCGGTAAATACGGAGGCGTATATATTGATGAGAAGCTCAAGAACGCTATGGCGGAGATCACAGAAGCGTATTTTTCGATCTGCCAGTCAAGAAAGTTTATTGCGGAGCTTCGCAGAATCAGAAAGGAATTCCAGGGCAGACCTACACCCGTAACACACCTTGAGCGTCTTTCCGACTATCTCGGCGGTAAGGTTCAGCTTTATGCAAAGAGAGAGGACCTTAACCATTCCGGCGCTCACAAGCTTAATCACTGTATGGGCGAGGCCCTTCTTGCCAAGTATATGGGTAAGAAGAAGGTTATTGCAGAAACAGGCGCAGGTCAGCACGGCGTTGCTCTTGCAACCGCGGCTGCATATTTCGGACTTCAGTGCGACATCTATATGGGCTCCGTTGATATCAAGAAGCAGGCTCCCAACGTTGCAAGAATGAAGATCCTTGGCGCTAACGTAATTGAGGTAAAG
>JAZQLK010000301.1:0-5313 GCA_045542635.1 Eubacteriales bacterium | reverse complement strand
GATGCATAGCTTTCAGATTTTGAGTTTTTCACGCTTTAACCCTCGCTTTCTGATATTTTACAGTCAAATTTATTAAAGTACTCCACGGGCTTCTCCGTCGGGTATTCACCCGAAAAGCAGGCAGTGCAAAATCCACTGCATACGGCACCCTCAGCAATTTTCTCAACGTCCGAAACAGGCAGATACCCAACAGTGTCAGCTCCAACAATGCGCGCAATCTCCTCAACTGAATGATTGCAGGCAATAAGATTCTCCTGACTGTCGATGTCCGTGCCGTAGTAGCAGGGATACAGAAATTTAGGTGCAGAGGAACGAAGATGTATCTCCTTTGCACCCGCGCTTCTTAACAGGCGGACAATCCGAGCGCAGGTGGTGCCTCTTACGATAGAGTCGTCAACAAGCACTATTCTCTTCCCCTTTACCGTGTTGATAACGGGATTAAGCTTTATTCTTACCTTATCCTCACGAACGTTCTGTCCGGGAGCAATAAAGGTTCTTCCAATATATTTATTCTTTATAAGTCCTATTCCATAAGGAATACCGGACTCCTCAGCATAACCGATAGCCGCCTCAAGTCCCGAATCGGGAACGCCGACTACCACGTCTGCCTCAACCGGATGAGCCTTTGCAAGATATGCACCGGCTCTCTTTCTTGCTGCCTGTACCGCGCAATTACTGATGATTGAGTCGGGACGGGCTGTGTAAAGATATTCGAAAACGCAAAGTCTTTCAGGCTGCTTTTTGCAATGATCCGTAATGGTTTTAATTCCTTCCTTTGAGAATACGATAATCTCACCGGGCTCAACGTCTCTGATGTAAGTAGCTCCAACTGCGTCAAGTGCGCAGCTTTCACTTGCTATAACGTACTCATTTTCCCCGCGCATACCGTAGCAAAGAGGATGCATTCCCATTTCATCTCTTGCAGCAATCATCTTTTGAGAGGACATAATGATAAGTGAATACGCTCCCTTGAAATGATTCATTGCCTTATTGAGAGCTTCCTCAATAGATCCGGAGCCAAGTCTTTCTCTTGTAATTACGTAAGAAATTATCTCCGCATCGCAAGAGCTGTGGAATATAGCGCCCTGGAGCTCAAGATCTCTTCTTAATTCGGGATAGTTAACAAGTGAGCTTTGTCCTGCTACCGCAAGCTTACCCTTAATGTGATTAACAACGAAGGGCTCGGCATTAACCTTATCTTTTGTCTGCATTGTGCCGTATCGCACGTGACCTACCGCCATCTTACCCATTCCGAGGTGCTTCATAGCCGCAGGAGTGAACACGTCGTTTACAAGTCCCGAATCCTTATGAACACGGAAAAGACCGTCGTCGTTAACAACTATACCGCAGCTTTCCTGTCCTCTGTGCTGTAAAGCATAAAGTCCGTAGTAAGTGCTGGAAGCAACATCAGCCGTTTTGTTTCCAATGATACCAAAAACTGACATAATTTTATCTCCTATGAGTTAGTCTCATTTATTGAATTTCTCTTCGATTTCCTTGTTCTTTGCAAGAACCTTTTCCGCTCCCTTTATTCTCGCTTCCTTAAGCTTGGCGTAAAGCTCATCGTCGGAAAGGGCAAGCATCTGGATAGAAAGTAAAGCTGCATTAGCCGCACCGTCAATAGCAACCGTAGCAACGGGAATACCGCTTGGCATCTGAACAGTAGCTAAAAGAGCGTCCATACCGCCTGTATTTTTACAGGATACGGGGATACCGATAACGGGAAGAACCGTATTTGCGGCAACCGCGCCTGCCAAATGAGCCGCCATACCTGCAGCCGCAATGATAACTCCAAAGCCGTTGTCCTTAGCGTTCTTTACAAACTCTGCAGTCTCAACAGGCGTTCTGTGTGCGGAATAAACGTGAACCTCAAAGGGAACTCCATATTCCTTAAGCACGTTGATTCCTTTTTCAACTATGGGCAAATCGCTGTCGCTACCCATAATAATCGCAACTTTTTTCATATCTATCTCCTTAAAAAATATTTTTCAAACAAAAAAGGACAGTCCACCCCATAAAGGTAGAGCTGCCCAGACGGTCGACATACAAATGATTTTTGCTTCCATGCGGTTATCCGCTTCCGTCAGTCACAAAAACCTTTACCTGTACTATTGTACCACAGACCGTAAACTTTTGTCAATATATTTCATATATTAACATATTAAAATTTTGTCGTATTTTAGGCTTTAAATTCGTTATTTTCTACAAATTTTCAGTTTCTCCATCATTTCAAGAGGTTGCTTTTATAAAATCACCGTACATTTCATCCTGAATTTTTTTAAGGATATCGCTACCCTTACCGCCGACAGGGATTCCGTCAATGGTTCTTATAGCTCTTATTATCTTTCCTGTGCTTGTAAGAACTGCTTCGTCTGCATGTATAAGCTCGTTTAATCCGTACCGCCTTTCTTCAACAGTCAAGCCGAATTTTCTTGCGCACTTAATAAGCTCCGCTCTTGCGACACCTGATAAAATACGGCATCCCTCCGGATGCGTTACCAAGGCATTATCCTTGATAATCGAAACGTTACAATGAGAGCCCTCGGTTACAATACCCTCCCTTATGAATATAGCCTCGTCACATCCCTTATCCCTTGCATATTGGGCTGCCAAAATACTTGGGATAAGATTAAGCGTCTTTATATTGCAAAGGCCGTATCTGTTATCGTTAAATGCAACCGTATCCACCCTTTCGTAAATATCTCCAAGGGTAAATGGAGTTATCATTACACAGAGATTCCCCTTCTCTCTTTCGTAAACGTGAGAGCGTAATCCGCTTCCTCTCGAAACGTGAAAATATATAAATTTCTCGAAGGAATCAACTTTTTTTACAAGACCGCATATAAGCTCGTAAAGTTCGCATTTGTCAATAGGCGGGGCTATATCGAGAATACCGCAATTTCTGTAAAGCCTGTCAATATGTACCGATAAAAGATATGGGATATTATTACGGCACAGAACCGCCTCATAAACCCCGTCTCCGAAGTAAAAAGCCCTGTCTGTCATAGGTATGCTCATTTCCTCAATAAGCCCTATTTCACCGTTATAATATCCCAAATTATTCATATTTACCTCCGATTAAGCAACAACGTATACATTATTTGCGGTAAGCTTGATTTCCGTATCCTTACCGTCTATATTTATTATAGTTGTCTGGTCAATCGGTGTTTCCAATTTCAAGGAAGAAAGTTTCGAGTTTTTCCACTCAATATCGACCTTTATATTGCCCTTCGCCAATAATCCGCAGATTTTTCCGTTTTTAAACTCCGAGGGTAACGCGGGAAGGATCTTAAGCTTTCCGTCCTCGCACTGCAAAAACATCTGCGTAATACCTGCCGTAACGCCAAAGTTTCCGTCAATCTGGAACGGAGGATGAGCATCAAACATATTTGCATACGTTCCGCCTCCGTCCCATACCTTATCGTCATTTGTGGGGTCAACCAGCTTAAGCTGAGTTTTCACAAGCTTAAGCGCTCTGTCGCCGTCCTTGAGCTTAGCCCAGAGACAAACCTTCCAGCCCATACTCCATCCTGTGCTTTCATCTCCTCTTCTCTCAAGAGTGCGTCTGCAAGCATTTGCAAGCTCGGGTGTGCTATCCGTTGTGATAAGAGTACCGGGATACATTCCGTAAAGATGTGAAACGTGTCTGTGGTGAATATCTCTTTCCTCGTATTCCTCGTCGTATTCAAGAAGCTGTCCGTCGGATCCGATTTCATACACGTTGAGCATAGGCGTCTTTTCGGCAATCTCTCTTGTAAATTCATCATCTATACCGAGAACCTTTGCGCTTTCCGTAATATTTCTGAAAAGATCCTCAACTATTCCCTGGGACATAGCGGTGTAAAGAGCAACGGACGTTCCGTAGCCGTCCTTATTGAATGCGTTTTCGGGTGATGTGGAGGGCATAACGATAAGCTTGCCGTTATGCTCGGTCATCATATCAAGGTAAAACTCCGCGCACATCTTCATTATCGGATATGCAGTCTCAGCAAGAAATGTCTTGTCGAGAGTATATTCGTAATGTTCAAAAAGATGACGGCAAAGCCATCCGCTTGAGCCGTTCCAGTACGCGTATCCGGCGCAGCCTGCTCTCTTATTTCCAACGGGAGTAGTATTAGCCCAAAGGTCAATATTGTGATGTGATGTAAAGCCCTTTGCGTGATAGAAATGCTTTGCAGTTTCAACACCGTTTACGCTTACGTTCTTTACAAGATCTACCATAGGAAGATTACAGCTTACAAGATTCGACATAAGCACGGGCCAGTAGTTCATTTCCGTATTGATGTTTACAGTATAGTTAGAGGACCAGGCTGCATAGAATTTTTCATTCCAGATACCCTGGAGGTTAGTAGCCTTGGAGCCCTCACGGGAGGAAGCGATAATCAAATATCTTCCGAAATTATAAAGAAGCTCGCAAAGACCGATTTCCTTATTCTCATCTGTAAGACGCTCGTTTGTAAATCTGTCGCTTGCTTCTCCGCCGAAGTCAACGGTAATCCTGTTAAAAAGTCCGCTTACATCCTTTATATGATCCTTACGGATATCCTCATAGCTCTTTTCGGAAAGGGCGTCAACTCTTTCTACACAAGGCTTGAAGGTAGGCTTATCGGGAAGCTTATCAAAGGCAACAAAGCTAGTTTCCGCACAGAAATAAAGAGTTACGTCGGTTGAATCTTTAATAACAACCTTTTCCCAACCGTATTCACTCTTACCGTCGCATACAATTTTTGCAATACCCGTAACCTTTACGCCGTCGCCGTCATAAATGATAGGCTTTTCATGGCTTGCGTATTCGGGAGCTATCTGTGAGGGGCACTCTCCAACAAGATAAAGTCTGTCGGGAGCGGCGGATACTGCGCTCTTTCCTATACAGTCGCCTGTAAGCTCGTACGTAACGGGCTTGGATGAACGAAGCTTAACCATCATACAGTTGTCAGGGAATGAAACAAAATATTCTCTTTCAAAATCGATTCCATCCTCTGTATATTTAACGCTTGCAATTGAATTTTCAATATCGAGGGTACGAACGTAATTTGTGGGGTTAGCCAAAGAGCCGATTCGCTCTATGTAAAGAGTACCAAGTAAAAGATAGGAATTTAGCCATGTGCCCGAAAATCCTTTTTCAAGAGTCCATTGCGCATCCCGGTTTTTTCCCTCGAGAATCAATTTCTTTGCCTTCTCATTGGCTTCATAAGCTCCCTCTACCATAGTCTGACCCGGCTTACCCGACCAAAGAGTATCGTGATTCAATGAAATTCTTTCCTTATCGGTTCTGCCATATACCATCGCGCCCAATTGACCGTTACCGAGGGG
>JAZQLK010000300.1:0-3871 GCA_045542635.1 Eubacteriales bacterium | reverse complement strand
ATCTGTTTTCTTCTTCAATATTGCATCTTGCGTGGAGACCCTTGATAAAGCCCTCACCGTCGCCCATAGCCTCAGCAACGTGCTTGCCTGCTCTTGTCATAATGAGCATATTAAGTACTACGTAGATGGAGTCTGTAAGCTCGATACCGTACTTAGCAAAGTCGGAGCCAACCTGACCCATTGCGTAGGGAATAATGTACATTGTTCTGCCCTTGTAGGAGTTCTTGTAAAGCTTACCGAGCTTTTCGTAGCACTCTACGGGGTCCATCCAGTTGTTGATGTTACCTGCATCCTCTTTCTTTCTTGTGCAGATAAATGTTCTGCCCTCTACACGAGCAACGTCATTGATTGCTGTTCTGTGGAGATAGCAGTTAGGAAGAAGCTCTTCGTTAAGCTTTTCAAGCTCGCCAATAGCGCAAGCCTGTGCGCGGAGAGCCTCTGTCTGGTCCTCGGAGGCGTCGATCCAAACGATCTTATCGGGGTTTACCAACTCAACCATTTCTTCGATCCAGTCAAGTATGTACTTGCTGTTTGTGGGAGCCTTGTTTTCAAACTTCATAAAATACCTCTTTCTTTAAAGCATTATTTTTCATTGTAAATAGTATATCATAAAAGTCAAGTTTTTTGCAATAGTTTTACGCTATATTTTCCTAAAAATCATCAAATTTTCATAATAGTATAAATAGAAATTGATTATTCTATAATTTTATGTTAAAATTAAACAGAGGTGATAATATGGAAATAGAAAGAAAGTTCCTTTTAAGTAAGGACGTAGACGTAACCGGTCTTGAGTACAACGATATCGTACAGGGTTACGTAAGCCTGGAGCCCGAAATAAGAGCGCGGTCAATGGGAGGAAAATACTACCGCACGTCAAAATCCCAAGGAGATATGGTAAGGGATGAGCGTGAGACGGAGATCTCCTGTACTATGTACAATATTCTTATGGATAACCGAGAGGGAGGAATCATCGAAAAGAGGAGGTATTATATGCCTTACGGTAAGTATACCGTTGAAATAGACGTTTATCAGCGTTCCCTTGAGGGGCTCGTTGTTTGCGAGGTGGAGTTTCCCAACGAGGATGAGGCGCTTTCCTTTGTTCCGCCCGAATTTTTCGGCAAGGAGGTAACCTCCGATAAGAGATATAAAAACAAAAATCTTGCATCCACGGGTAAAATTCCCGACTTGGAGGAATAAAACTCCGTAACCCCTTGACATTTTGGCTTTGATTTGGTAAAATTACTTTATTATATTTTAACGTATATAAAAGAGGACTATAAAATGAAGATTTATGACGAGCTCGTTGCCCGCGGTCTTATTGCACAGGTTACAAACGAGGAAGAAATTAAAAATATGATCAACGAGGGTAAGGCTACCTTCTATATCGGCTTTGACTGTACCGCAGATTCTCTTACTGCAGGTCACTTTATGGCTCTTACTCTTATGAAGAGATTACAGATGGCAGGTAATAAGCCCATCGCTCTTATCGGCGGCGGTACAACTATGATCGGTGACCCCTCGGGCAGAACCGATATGAGAAAGATGCTTACTATCGAGGATATTCAGCACAATGCTGATTGCTTCAAGCGTCAGATGGAAAGATTTATTGAGTTTGGCGAAGGCAAGGCTATGATGATAAATAACGCGGACTGGCTTCTCAAGCTTAACTACGTTGACCTTCTCCGTGAGGTTGGCGCTTGCTTCTCCGTAAACAATATGCTCCGCGCAGATTGCTACAAGCAGAGAATGGAAAACGGTCTTTCCTTCCTTGAATTCAACTATATGATTATGCAGTCCTACGACTTCTATCACCTTTTTAAGAATTTTGGATGCAATATGCAGTTCGGCGGTAACGACCAGTGGAGCAATATGCTTGGCGGTACTGAGCTTATCAGAAAGAAGCTCGGTAAGGACGCTCACTGTATGACCATCACGCTTCTTACAGACTCGCAGGGTAAGAAGATGGGTAAGACCGCAGGTAATGCCGTATGGCTTGACCCCAACAAGACGTCCCCCTTCGATTTCTACCAGTATTGGAGAAACGTAAACGACGCCGACGTTATGAAATGTATAAGAATGCTTACGTTCCTTCCCTTGGAGCAGATCGACGAGATGGCAAAGTGGGAGGGCAGCCAGCTTAATAAGGCTAAGGAAATTCTCGCTTACGAGCTTACTAAGCTTGTTCACGGCGAGGAGGAGGCTGCAAAGGCGGACGCAGCGGCTAAGGCAATCTTCTCCGCAGGCTCCGATGAAAATATGCCCGTTGTTGAAATCACAGAGGCAGACCTCTTTAACGGCACACTTGATATTATGGGTGTACTCGTTAAAGCGGGACTCGTTCCTTCAAGAAGCGAGGCTCGTCGCGCAGTTGAGCAGGGCGGTGTAACCGTAGACGGTGAAAAGGTAACCGATATAAAGACAGTATACACTCCCGACCAGCTTAAAAACGGACTTGCAGTTCGCAGAGGTAAGAAGTCCTATAAGAAGCTTATTCTTAAATAAAAATAAACGAAAAGAGCTATGCAACCGCATAGCTCTTTTTTTGCTCTTTTGAATGTTGTAGTAAGATGGAGAAACTTCGTTTTCGATGACGTCGCTGTACTTCGTACTGCAGACGAGAAAACGGAGTTAGAAAAGCAAAACAAAAAAAGAAGAGATTTGCACAAATGTGCAAATCTCAACATTAGATATTTTGAATATAAGCAGATAATAGATTGAATAACGGTTGCTTTTCGTTCTCCGCTTAATACGACTTTCAAAATTATGCCTTGTTAACAGAACCGAAAAGCTCCATCTTTTCCTTAACTGTAGCCTTGATAGCCTCAAAGCCGGGAGCGAGAAGCTTTCTGGGGTCGAAGCCCTTACCCTGGAGGTCCTTGCCTGCTTCAACGTATGCTCTTGTAGCAGCTGCGAAGGAGAGCTGGCACTCTGTGTTAACGTTGATCTTGGAAACGCCAAGGGAGATAGCTCTCTTGATCATATCCTCGGGAATACCTGTACCGCCGTGGAGAACGAGGGGCATATCGCCTGTCTTCTCGGAGATTGCGCCGAGAACGTCGAAGTTAAGACCTGCCCAGTTAGCGGGATACTTACCGTGGATGTTACCGATACCTGCAGCGAGCATTGTAACACCGAGGTCAGCAATCATCTTGCACTCGTTAGGATCTGCGCACTCACCTGCGCCTACAACGCCGTCCTCTTCGCCGCCGATGGAACCAACCTCAGCCTCGAGGGAGATACCGAGAACGTTACAAGCGTTTACAAGCTCAGTTGTCTTTGCAATGTTTTCTTCAATGGGGTAGTGGGAGCCGTCGAACATAACGGAGGAGAAGCCTGCGTTGATGCAAGCCTTAGCGCCCTCGTAGGAGCCGTGGTCGAGGTGGAGAGCAACGGGAACTGTGATCTTAAGACCCTTGATCATACCCTTAACCATACCAACGATTGTATCGTAGCCGCACATATACTTACCTGCGCCCTCGGAAACACCGAGAATAACGGGGGAGTTAAGCTCCTGAGCGGTAAGAAGGATCGCCTTTGTCCACTCAAGGTTGTTGATGTTGAACTGACCTACGGCATATTTGCCTGCTTTTGCTTTTTCAAGCATTTCTTTTGCTGAAACTAACATTTTTTGTACTCCTTATTTATATCAAAAATTTTTAACGAATCCTGGGGGTTAAATTTTAACCTCGTATATTATACTCGGTGTACTGTAAATTTTCTCGAAATTTACAGTAATACAAGAGTATTACTTGCGAAAAAAGTTTTTCGCACACCTCGTGAAATACAGTCGTTCAAGCTTGCTTGCAAGCAGACAGACTTGAACCTCGTATATTATACATCATTGAATTTATAAAATCAATAGATTTTTAAA
>JAZQLK010000299.1:0-7202 GCA_045542635.1 Eubacteriales bacterium | reverse complement strand
AGCTTCCCGATATTATCGACGAGGTTTGCGACATTGATGCGTCGAGTACTCAGGCTGATGACGGAGCCGTTGTTATCGACCTTAACAAAACTATGTCGGCAACTTATATTGACGACGAAATTATTGATTTCTGAGGAGGTGACTGTATGCAGAAAATGTATTTGGTTCTGACCATTACCAACAGAGCGGATGAAAACGAATTTACAGATTTCTTCAATTCCAAGGAAATACCCGTTGTGTACAGCACACCCTGTCACGGCACGGCTAAAAAAAGCATTCTTGATGTTTTTGGAATCGAAGAAAGCCTGAAGACCGCTCACTACACCATAGTGACGGAAAATAAAAAAGCTGAGCTTCTTTACGGTCTTACAAGAGAAATGACCATCGACCTTCCAAACAAAGGAATCGCGGTAGCCATTCCATTAACGAGCATAGGAAGCAGACACGCCCTTGAGGCATTTGCCGACGGGCACCAGAATGACGAAACAGAAAACGAGGTAAACACTATGACACAGTGCGAAACAGAGCTTATCATAGCTATATGCGAAAGCGGTCATACGGAAATGGTTATGGAGGCAGCCAGAGAGGCGGGCGCGGCAGGCGGAACAGTAGTTCACGCCAAGGGAACAGGAGCAAAATACGCTAAGTTTTTCGGTCTTACCCTCGCTGACGAAAAGGAAATGATCTATATAGTTTCCACAAAGGAAAACAAGAAAAATATAATGACGTCCATAATTCAGGGAGCAGGTCCTCATACCGCTGCCCACGCCGTTGTATTTTCTCTTCCCGTATCCGATACTGCAGGACTCAGAATATTTGATAAATAAAGAATTATCCCTCGCAGGGCGCGAGGGATAATTATAAAAGGAGATTTTAATATGATCAAGCCCGAAAAGAAATTTTACCTTTTTGGTATGGGACACAGAGAAAAAACCTTCTATATGGACGGAAAGCTTACTGCCGCCTCGGATAATTCCGTGCTTTATTCCTGGGACGTTATTAAAGAGGAGTTTTTCTACGATGAATACAGAGTAGTTCTTACTATCAAGGACGGCTCAACGGTTGAAATATACGAAAACTCAGAGGGAGTGTTCGTAAACGGTATATGCATAGCGGAATCAAAGCTGAATTTACCCACCTTTGAGGAATATGAATACGCAAAGCAATTAAGGATCCTCCACCACGAGATCCTTATAAGCTTTTACGGAATTTTGCCCGTACCCAACATCTTCGTTTACCACAAGCCCTGGTACAGAGACGGCGCTATGATGGCGCTCGTTCTTGAAAGAACGGGCAACATTGAGCTTCTCCGCCCTTGGATAACGTCGGTAACGGAGCTTTACGACCGCAATAACTGGAATATGTGCGAGCCGGATAATTTAGGTCAGCTTGCATTTGTTCTCTCCTTCTTCGAGGATAAGAATTATCCCTTGGTCGGCAAGATAATCGAGGAAGCGAAAAGGATATCCGCAGACGGATGCCTTACGGGTATTACCGACGGTAATGACCACACAGTATACTCTACCCTGTGGCTGAAATACGGTCTTTCCAGGCTTGGGGCAGATACAAGCT
Source organism: Eubacteriales bacterium (assembly GCA_045542635.1). Classification (GTDB taxonomy): domain Bacteria; phylum Bacillota; class Clostridia; order Oscillospirales; family CAG-272; genus RGIG2000. The sequence goes on along the minus strand of JAZQLK010000299.1, from coordinate 5,630 downwards.
TTATAAGGATTCCGAAAAAATTCGACTCCTATGCCCGTATGTTCTGGATGGACAGGACCGAGGTTGAAAGAGAAACCTGTTTTGAAAACAAATACGACGAGAAATATCCTTATCTTACCTGGGCGGTTATGCACTTTGAAAACGAGCCTATCCCAAAGGAGCTTCTTGAAATAAAGTACCCTATGAGCTGGGAAATAGACGCATCCCAGGCAAATTATCCCGCCATTGCTCCATTAAGCGAGGAATACGCAAAGAATCTTTGCGGCGCCCCTCATTCATGGCACGCGGCGGAAATGTTTATGTATCTTATGGAATTTAAAAAGCAGTAAATAAAGAGCAAAGCCAAACGGCGGTCCGCATAAAGCAGACCGCCGTTTCACGTTATTTAATTTACGTAGAATCAATAGTTTTCTGCGTGAACCTCAAAGAAGCTCTGGGGATGAACGCAGGTGGGGCATACCTGAGGCGCCTTAGTTCCCACTACGATATGTCCGCAGTTGCGGCACTCCCATACTTTGACCTCGCTCTTTTCAAATACCTGCGCGGTCTCTACGTTCTTAAGAAGAGCGCGGTATCTTTCCTCGTGATGCTTTTCGATAGCGGCTACAAGACGGAATTTTGCGGCAAGCTCCTTGAAGCCCTCCTCCTCCGCGGTCTTTGCAAAGCCGTCGTACATATCAGTCCACTCATAGTTTTCACCGTTTGCAGCCTCCAAAAGATTCTCTGCGGTGTTACCGATGCCGCCAAGCTCCTTGAACCACAATTTAGCGTGTTCCTTTTCGTTTTCTGCGGTCTTTAAGAAAAGAGCGGAGATCTGCTCATAGCCTTCCTTCTTTGCAACGGATGCAAAGTATGTATACTTATTTCTTGCCTGAGATTCGCCTGCAAAGGCTGCCTCAAGATTTTTTTCTGTTTTTGTTCCTGCGTACTTTGACATTTTTAAATCCTCCATAAATCATTTTTATTTTATTTTATCAAATTTTAAACGATTTTGCAATATTTTTGTTGCATATCGGTACAGAAAATTTCATTCACGGCATCAGGTATGGCGTCTACGGTGTCCTTTGACGTCATACTTACGGGATTAATACGGTCTTCGGCTATTTCTCCCGCTCTGCCGTTTATATATGCGCCTGCACAAACCGTTAAAAGAGCGCTGTTTTTTTCGGGATTCTGACCGAGTATGCCGAGAAGTATTCCGCTTAAAACATCACCGCTTCCCGCAGTTGCCATTCCCGAGCAGCCGGACGGAGAGATCATAACGTCATATCCGTCGGTAACCACTGTGCCCGTTCCCTTAAGAAGGACCGTGCAGCCGTATTCCTTGGCAAAGCTTCTTGCAGCTTCAATAGGACTGTTAAGTATATCCGCAACAGCGATACCCGAAAGACGCTCCATCTCCTTCGGATGAGGAGTCAAGACCACGTTGCACTTGGTTTCCTTGAGTATCTCCTTGCCGAATTTTGATAGCGCGTTAAGCCCATCCGCGTCAATAATTACGGTAATGGTGTGATTTTTCAGTATACGTACAAGGATTTTATATACATCCTCGGTATTTCCGATACCCATACCGATTGCAACGGCTTTTACGCCCCTCAGTAAATTATCTATCTGCTCCCCGTTGTAAAGGATCGCTCCGTCCTTATCGTCAAGGGGGTAGAAGGTGCTTTCCAGAAGATAAGGCGACACAGAATGATAAAGTCCTCTTGCGGTAGCTAATTTAACCACTCCCGCTCCCGTTTTAAGGGAAGAAAGTGCCAAATTTGCAAGCTTAAGGGCGCCCGAATACTCCATACAGCCGCCTATCAACGCAACGTAGCCGTAATCACCCTTGTTTGAAAACTGCTTTCTTTCCTTAAAGGCTTTTACACAGTCTGCCATTTCTATAAGACCGTAAGGCTTATCCGTCAGCTTAATTCCAATATCGCAATTCACAAGCTTTTTTATATGATCCTTTGCCATACCGAGGAAATGTCCGCTTTTCAAGGAGCCCACAGATACGGTAATATCCGATCTTACAGCCATATTGCACATTCCCGAATCTCCGTTTAAGCCACTGTTTATATCAACGCTGACAACGTATGCTCCGCTTCCGTTTATTTCACGTATAGCGTACTCCTCATTACCTGTAACGCTTCCCTTAAACCCTGTGCCGAAAATGCAATCAACTATGATGTCATATGATCTTAAATCGCATTTTTCAAGGGGGAGTGTGGATATTTTTTTGTTCAAGCATTTTTCAAAATAGTATTTTCCGTCGAGGGAAAACTTGTTTTCGTTTATTAAAATAAGGTCGCATTCAATACGGTTTTCCTTAAGTATAAGAGCAAGGGCGTAGCCGTCCCCCGCGTTATTTCCGCTTCCGCAGACTATTGCAATTTTTCCCTGCCACGTAACGCTTTCATAAACTCCCATAGCGGCTCTTTGCATAAGCTCTTTTCCGCTTATTCCTTCGTTAATGGTGGCAAAATCGCTTTTTCTCATTAAATCAACGCTTACAATTTGCTTCATAATCTTATTTTACAGACACGTTAAAAGGAATATTCTTCTTAAGTGCGTATCTTTCGCCGTTTAAGACAAGAGTTCCTCCGTCCCTGTCAGTTGTAACAGTAACCTCTTTTTTATCCATTTTTACAGACACGTAGCCATCCAAAACAGGCACCTTACCGTTGAAATTATTAAAGCACATAAGGTTGGGGACAACGTCGAAGGTAACGTAGCCTGCTGACGTGGGTCTTACGCCAAGAGCGTATTTACCGAGAAGATAAATCGGAGATGCGCCCCATGCGTGACAAAGGCTTTTTCCGTATTTTTCGCCGTACATAGCGTAATGCTCCGTACCCTTCATCCTTGGGTCGAACTCCTCCCAGATGGTTGTGGCGCCCAGCTCTATCATTCCGCCCCAATAGCTGTAAAGCATATCCGTAACGTACTTGAAATCTCCTATTTTACACATAGCGTCAAGCTCGTAAAACTCAAAATAGGGAGTAGTTATGGGAGCTATCTCCTTATTGTAAATTACGTTTCTTATTATGCTTTCCTGTCTTTCCTTGCTTGTAAGCTCAAAAAGAAGGGCGAAAATATTTGCGTGCCTTGTAACGTTTCTTCTGCCCGACGTGTAATCATCCACGAAGGCGCCTTTTTCCTCATCCCAATAAAGAGCATTTATTCTTTCCTTCATATACTCAGCTCTTTCAACGCAATGCTCCGCCGTTTCCTTATCCGAAAGTAAGCCGGCGCAGCTTGCCATAGCGGAATAGGCGTGGCAAAGGAGCATCTGCTCAGCGCATAAGGGTCCTTCCTTCCTGTCAAATTGAGCCCAGTCAATAAATACCCAATCCCCGTATCTTGTCTTGTACATCTTATCAACGTCAAGTCTGCTTTCAATAAACTTAAGGGTGGATATCATATCCGGGTACATACTCTCAACGAAGCTCTTATCCCCCGTAAAGAAATAATAGTCCCAAATGGAAATAAGCCAATAGAAGGTATAATCCGTTATGGTATTTATATGAGTGGTCATGGGATCTCTGCCGCGAAGCATACGTATAGTACGCTTAACGGTATCAACGTCACGTGTCAGATAATAGTTTACAAAATAGCTCTGATACGCATCTCCGCTCCATACCCAACGGTCTCTCTTGATGCCGTCGAAGAATCCCTCCCTCATATTAAGGTGAAGGGTATAGGCGCAGGTATCCCATATCTTGTTTATAAGGTCACTGTCGCATCTGAATTCCGCTACGTCCTCGATATCAAGGTACTCAAAATCAAGATACACCTCCGTCTGTCCGTCATATTCGGGGATATAGGCGTATCTTAATGCAAGGGACTCCGATTCGAATTCTCCGTTCTCTACATGAGCATCCACAACGAAGTTGGCTTCTAAAACGTCAAGAGCCTCCTCCTCGGTTTCACCGCAGGAAATAAGGATATCCTTTACTCCTTCCTTTACGTTTTTCAAATTAAGCTTACCGAAAGCCTCCTTACCAAAGTCAAATAAAGCACCGTTTCCAACAGGCTTTTTTGACACGGGGTCAAGTTTTTTATAAGAAAACTTAAAAATTTCGGGATTGTCACTTTCTTCCGTGTAGCTGTCGTTGCAGCCCGCCGACATATCTCTTTTATCAAAATCCGTAACTGTCCAGCTTTCATCAGAGGCGAAGGTTTCTCCCTTTACGTAAAAGCAGGGGAATCCACCGTCCTTAAAGCCCTTAACCTTAATTTCGTATTCTCCCGGGTCAAGAGATATCCTTGCTCCCGCCTTGTGATATCGTCCGTTTATCCAAAGGGTGGCAAGGGGGGCGTTTGAAATAAGCTCTACGGTTTCCGACTTTTCTATTTTAGCCTTTTTATGAAGCTCGCAGTTTCTTCTTGGTCCGTCAACGCGCCACATAGGGTAGTAATATGCGCCCACAACCTCCTTATCCTTATCTGAATTAAGATTTTTATATGCTCCGGTTACTCTTCTTCTGTTATGAAGAAGCATACTGTGATAAAGCTCAAAATCTCCTGGATACCATATCCATTTCGCTTTACTCATATTTTGCCTTCTCCTTTGATTTTTAAAATAATAAATTCGGGCTTATTGTTTATCCTCGGTATCATATGAGGATTACCGAGTCCTCGGCTTACGATGAGCTTACCGTCATAAAAGCCTGACGTATATTTCGGGAAAGCCCCCTGGCCCGGAGCAAATACTCCCTTGCCGAAGATTCTCCACTGTCCTCCGTGGGCGTGGCCCGAAAGAATAAGATCCACCCGTCTTTCCTTGAGATAAAGAGGATAATATTCGGGATGGTGCGAAAGAAGAATTTTATATCCCTGCTCATTTTCAAAACTATCCATCCATCCAAGGCTTGGGGGCGGAGTTTTTTTGAATCTGCCCTGCTCCATTCCCTGAATATATCCTGTGGAAAGTCCGCCTATCAATATTCCCTTAAACTCTGTATAGGTGTTTTCGAGGAGATTTATTCCCGTTTCTCTGATAAGTGATACTATATCTCCGCTAAACTTAGTTTCGTGATTACCAAGGGACATAAACGTGGGATATGATTTGCCGCAAAGTCTCAAAAACTCAATTCCTCTTTTATAATTTTTATCATCGTGTATTACGTCGCCGGGGATCAGAACTCCGTCGGGATTCTGATTGCTAATTTCATTAAATATTGGCTCATTTTCATATCCGTGAAGATCGGACACAAAAACGAATTTCAAATCCCGAGGGATTTTCGCTTTTATTTCGTACTGTGTTATTTTCATATAGCTTCCTTTAGCCTTAGGTTATTGCTTCTATTATCATTAGTATACCACACACCTGCTATATTGTCAAAGATTATTTAAAAGAGGCTATCCGAAAAGGACAGCCTCTTGTCATTATTTGATTTTCACAGAAAACAAAAGGTTTTCTCTGTCGCCGTAGGTTACAACGACCTCTATGCTCTTGCCGTTTGCCTTTATTTCATATTCGTGAACGTATACGGGGTTTCCGTCGTCGTCCGTCTCGGTTTTATCGTTCAAAAGCGTGTATTCAATATCAGTTTCGTTTTTAACCACCTGGGATATAGCCTTATAAACAGGCTCAAACTCCTCTTCATTCATACCTGTAAGATAATGCTCCGCATGAAGAT
>JAZQLK010000298.1:0-3704 GCA_045542635.1 Eubacteriales bacterium | reverse complement strand
TGAGACAGCCTCTTTTTGGTTATTTGTTATTCTGAGGCTTCTTAAAATATTTCATAAGAATTATCACCATTATAATGAGGGTAATGGGGAATATCAGACTGAAGAGAAAGCCTGCCTTAAGATTGCCGTCAAAGGCGTTTGAAACCATTCCTGTAAGGTATGGACCGCTTAAGCAACCCAGGTCGCCTGCAAGGGCAAGAAGACCAAACATAGGAACGCCGCCCTTGGGCAAACGGTTTGTGGCAATACTGTAGGTGCCGGGCCATAGCATACCGCTTCCCACACCGCACATAGCACAGCCGAGAAGGGATATTATGGGGATGGGCGAAAAGATTGCAACAAGATATGATACAACGCATATGGATGAGGAAATAAGGATTCCCTTTTTAAGACCGATACGCTCGGAGTTCATTGCGTAGAAGATACGTGTGCTTCCCATAACCACGGCGAATAGGCATGGACCCAGCAGGTCGCCCACCCATTTTTCAACTCCGAGGCCTGCCTCCGCAAAGGCGGAAGCCCATTGGCTCATGGAGAGCTCCGTAGCTCCTGCGCAGAGCATCATAACAAGGAATACCCAGAACAGCTTTTGCTTAATCAGATCTCCAAAGGAGCTTTCCTCACTCTCGTCAACAAGAATGTTGATAGGCACGAAGCAGAATAATATCAGATCTATTGCGGGGATTATAGCCCATATCAGGAAAAGGTATTCCCAATTTTCAATTCCTACAGTACGGAAATAGATGGTGGAAAGAAGAACCACTCCCATCTGTCCCCAACAATAGAAGGAATGAAGCATACTCATAATCGCGCTTTTACGCTTTGTGGGACAGGCTTCAACAATGGGGCTGATAAGAACCTCGATAAGTCCGCCGCCAAGACCGCAGAAGATCATAGCGATCTCAAGAGCCAAGAACTTATAAGGAAGTATTTTCGGCATCACAGGAATCATTACGAGTCCCATAACGGATAACGCCTGAGCAATAATAACGGAGCGGCGGTATCCTATTTTACTTACGTATTTAGTGCCGAGAAAGTCAATTAAAAGCTCAGTTGCGAAATTAGTCGCGATAAGGACGCTGAGCTGGGCTATGGTAAGCCCGAACTCCTTTTGAAAGGTGATAAAAAGGAGTGGGGCAAAATTTATAAGAATTGCCTGGGTAAAATATCCGAGACAGGAGGCTGTTATCGTAGCCTTAAAGCTTTTTTTCAGCATAATACACCTCTTGAAATAAAACTGCTACTATTTTACCACACAAAAAATTAAAGTCAATACTAATCAGTAAAATTTACCGAGTATTCCTTAGCCCATATATCGAATTGAATAAGCCACGCAACGAGCTGAGGGGCATCCATTAGCTGACCGAACCAGGCACCTCCCCTTGATACGATGGAGTCAAGCATTCCCTTGTCAAGATGCTCCGACAGGAACCCTCCCTCCTTCAGGCGTGAGTCGAGAACAGAAAGGACGGTCTTTAAGTATTTCGGATTGTGAGTTTTGGGGTACGGACTCTTTTTTCTAAATAGTATCTTATCGGGTAAGTAGCCCTTCATACTGCTTCTGAGAAGAGATTTTTCCACTCCGTTTTCGAATTTGATCTCCCAAGGCACGTTATATACGAAATCGAAAATTCTATGGTCGGCGAAGGGGACTCTTATCTCAACTCCGCTTGCCATACTCATCCTGTCCTTCCTCTGTAAAAGGGAGGTCATAAAGTAATTTACGGAAAGATAGGACGCCTGACGGGACAGCTTCATCTTATCCGAATCCTCCGGGAGGACGGGACAGGCCTTTAGTGTGTCCTTATAAATTTGCCGAATAAAGTCGTACCCCGTGTCGCAATTCAGCCCTTTAAACAGGGAAGGCCGGAGCTTTGGGGCGTGTATCCAGGGGAAAAAGTCGGAATAGAGCATTTCCGGTCGGTAGAACCAGGGATAGCCTCCGAATATCTCGTCGGAGCATTCGCCGCTTAATCCCACGGTGTTGCTTTTCTTTATTTCTCTGCAGAAATAAAGAAGGGAGGAATCAATATCCGCCTGACCGGGTAGGTCGCGGTAATAGGTAGCGTCGTAAAGCTCTCTTGCTAAGTCCTCTGTGGGAATTGTCAGTACCCTGTGGTTGGTTTTTAAATAATCTGCTAAGTAAAGGGCGTAATCATCGTCCCTTTCGGGCTGCAGTATGCTTTCCTTAAACGATTCCTTATTCCCCTCGTATTCAAAGGAATAGGTATCAAGGGTCTTACCCTGCTTTTTATATTCATCCGCCGCAATAGCGGTTACAACGCTTGAATCAAGTCCTCCCGAAAGCAAAACGCAAAGGGGGACGTCGGACACAAGCTGACGCTTAACCGAATCCTTAACAAGATAATTAACTACGTCTATGGCGTAATCCCTGTCCTTGAAATACGGAATAGCCTTTATCTGCCAATATTTACGCTTTTTCAGCCCATTCTTATCGAAGGTCATACACTCCGCAGGCAATAGCTCATAAATATCCTTGAAAACGCTTTTTCCGCTTATGAAATTTGGACTTAGGTAAAGAAGCTCCCAAAGTCCCTCGCGGCTTACGTCCCTTGATATTCTCGGATTGGTCAGCATAGCCTTTATTTCCGATGCGAAGATAAGTGTATTATTCGTCAAGGAATAGTAAAATGGCTTAACGCCGAAGCGGTCCCTTGCGGCAAATATTTTTTCACCGTCGTATATACAAAAGGCAAATATGCCGTTTAAGTGGCAGGGACAATCCTCCCCGTAAAGAATATAGGAATAGAGAACCACCTCGGTGTCCGAGCTTGTTCTTGTGAATATGCTTCTTTTGGCAAGCTCTCTTTTTATTTCCTCACAGTTATATATTTCGCCGTTATAAACAATAGTATATTTCTTGTTGCCGTAAACCACGCTCATCGGCTGATGCCCGTTTTTCAGATCCACAACGCTTAATCTGTTGTGTCCAAACGCCACGTTTCTGTCAGAAAACAAGTCGCTTTCGTCGGGACCGCGATGCTTCATTGTTTCATTCATATTTTTAACTGCCTCCAAGCTGTCGCAGGAGCCGTAAAAATCAACGATACCGCAAATTGAGCACATAATTACCTCCATAAATCAGTCTTTTAGTATTATATGCCAATTTTGAAAAATAATTACATAAAAAGAGAGGTTGTTGCGCTTATTACAACAACCTCTTTAGTTTTATTCCTCCTCGGATTTAAACAGGGAAAGCGCATCGTACACGCTTCTTACGTCGATTACAGATACGCTGTCGGGGATCTTTATCTTTTCCTTATGGGATTTTTGCGGTATGGCTATTACGTCGAAGCCAAGACGGTAGGATTCGTTTATACGCTTCTGTAAATCCGAAATAGCTCTGCACTCACCCACAAGACCAAGCTCGCCCATAGCTATCACGTTCTGCGGCACGGGTATGTCCTTTATACTGGAAATAAGGGCAAGGGCAGCAGCAAGGTCCACGCTGGGATCGTCAAGCTTAAGTCCTCCAACTACGTTTAGATAGATATCGTGCTGGGAGAATTTAAGGCCGAGTCTTTTTTCAAGTATGGCTATGAGCATACACATTCTGTTATAGTCAAGACCGTTTGTGGCTCTTCTTGGGGACGGAAATGCGGTAGAGGTAACGAGAGCCTGAACCTCGGCAATTATCGGACGCGTACCCTCCATAATGCACACCGCGCAGTTGCCCGAAGTAT
>JAZQLK010000297.1:0-5402 GCA_045542635.1 Eubacteriales bacterium | reverse complement strand
TCCTGAGAGGTTTTCCTTTTGTTTGATAGGCATTTCAGCCTTGCGGGCTTCGATCTCCTCGTCGGAAACCTTAAGCTCGATTTTATATTCGGGAATATTTATTGAAATTATATCTCCGTCCTTAACGTATGCGATAATACCGCCGCTTACTGCCTCGGGAGAAACGTGACCGATGGATGCGCCGCGTGTCGCACCTGAGAAGCGTCCGTCTGTGATGAGAGCAACGTCCTTGTCAAGTCCCATACCTGCAATAGCGGAGGTGGGAGAAAGCATTTCTCTCATACCGGGGCCCCCTGCGGGTCCCTCGTATCTGATAACCACAACGTCACCCTTAACAATCTTACCTGCGTAGATTGCGGCAATTGCCTTCTCCTCGCTCTCGTAAACCTTTGCAGGTCCCTCGTGAACCAGCATTTCGGGAGCCACCGCGCTTCTCTTAACCACGCATCCGTCGGGAGCAAGGTTACCCTTAAGCACGGCGATACCGCCTGTCTTACTGTAAGGATTTTCAACTGTTCTTATAGTTTCCGTATCTCTGTTGAATGCGTCCGCGATATTCTCCGCCATAGTCTTACCTGTGCAGGTCATAACGGAGGTGTCAAGGAGTCCTATCTTTTCAAGCTCCTTAAGAACTGCGTAAACGCCGCCTGCCTCGTTAAGATCCTCCATATAAGTAGGTCCTGCGGGAGCAAGATGGCAAAGATTGGGAGTTACCTCGCTTATTCTGTTTACGTCGTCAAGGTCGAATTCAACGCCGCACTCGTTTGCGATTGCGGGTAAATGAAGCATACTGTTGGTGGAGCAGCCCAGCGCCATATCGGCGGTGATTGCATTTCTGATAGCCGCCTTAGTCATAATATCCTTGGGGCGGATATTCTTTCTTACAAGCTCCATAACCTGCATTCCCGCATGCTTTGCAAGCTCTATTCTTGCGGAATATACGGCGGGAATTGTTCCGTTGCCGCGAAGTCCCATACCGAGAACCTCGGTAAGACAGTTCATAGAGTTAGCGGTGTACATACCGGAGCAGGAGCCACAGGTGGGACACGCCTTATTTTCGTATTCGCAGAGCTTGTTTTCGTCAATTGCGCCTGCCTTATAGGAGCCTACTGCCTCGAACATAGCGGAAAGGCTTCTTTTTTTGCCGTCAACTCTGCCCGCAAGCATAGGTCCGCCGCTTACGAATACGGTGGGGATATTGAGTCTTGCGGATGCCATTAAAAGACCGGGAACGTTCTTATCGCAGTTGGGAATCATAACGAGTCCGTCAAAGCCGTGAGCCATTACCATAGCCTCGGTGGAGTCGGCAATAAGGTCACGGGTAACAAGGGAGTATTTCATACCCACATGTCCCATAGCGATACCGTCGCAAACGGCGATAGCGGGGAACATAATGGGAGTACCGCCAGCCATAGCTACGCCAAGCTTTACAGCCTCCGTGATCTTGTCAAGATTCATATGACCGGGAACTATCTCGTTATAGGAGCTTACAATACCGATAAGAGGACGGTCAAGCTCCTCTCTTGTAAGTCCGAGAGCCTTATAAAGCGAACGGTGGGGAGCGTTATGCGCTCCGTCTACTATTTTTTCTTTAATCATAATTTCGCCTTCTTTTCTTAAATTGGGAATTAAAATCGGTGATTAAACGCTTTTTCCTCTGCCGACAAAGGTCTGCAGAGGAAATGCGTCAAAAGAAAATTTATAGGTCAAATCAGTTGTTGATGAATTTTTCTTCATCAGCCCAGCTGTAAAGCTCTCTGATCTCCTTACCTACAACCTCGGAGGGATGCTCGGATGCAATCTTTCTCATTGCGTTGAAGTGAACCTGGGAGCCTGCATCGGACATATCGAGAAGGAAGTCCTTAGCGAAGGTACCGTCCTGAATATCGGAAAGAACCTTCTTCATAGCCTTCTTTGTGTCCTCTGTGATGATCTTGGGACCTGTGATATAGTCACCGTACTCAGCTGTGTTGGAAATGGAGTATCTCATACCCTCAAAGCCGCTCTGGTAGATAAGGTCAACGATGAGCTTCATCTCGTGGATGCACTCAAAGTATGCGTTTCTGGGGTCGTAGCCTGCCTCAACGAGAGTTTCAAAGCCTGCCTGCATAAGAGCGCAAACGCCGCCGCAAAGAACTGCCTGCTCGCCAAAGAGGTCTGTTTCTGTTTCTGTTCTGAAGGTTGTTTCAAGAACGCCTGCTCTTGCGCCTCCGATACCGAGAGCGTATGCAAGACCGAGCTCGAGAGCATCGCCCGTTGCATCCTGATGAACCGCGATAAGGCAAGGAACGCCCTTACCAACCTGGTACTCGCTGCGTACTGTGTGACAGGGACCCTTGGGAGCTACCATAATTACGTTTACATTCTTGGGGGGCTTGATGCATCCGAAATGGATGTTGAAGCCGTGAGCAAATGCAAGAGTCTTACCCTCTGTGAGGTTGGGCTCAATGCTCTCCTTGTAGAGCTTAGCCTGCTTCTCATCGTTGATAAGAATCATAATGATGTCTGCTACCTTAGCTGCGTCAGCGGCTGTCATAACCTTAAGACCTGCCTTTTCTGCCTTTGCCCAGCTCTTGCTTCCTGTGTAAAGACCTACGATTACGTCAACTCCTGAATCCTTAAGATTGAGGGCGTGAGCGTGTCCCTGGGAGCCGTAACCGATTATCGCTACTGTTTTGCCGTTAAGCTTGTTAAGATCGCAATCCTGCTGATAGTAAATGTTTGCCATTGTTTTATTTCTCCTTAAATATAAATTTCAAAATTGTTTTATTTATCCAAAAGGTTTGTATCGCCTCTTTCAAGAGCTACGATACCCGTACGGCACATTTCAATAATGCCGAAGGGAATCATAAGCCTGATAAACGCGTCTACCTTTGATGGATCGCCTGTAACCTCGATACACATCTCCTCGGGTGTGTAGTCAATAACCTTTGCTCTGTAAACGTCTGCCGCCGTGATAATATCGGATCTTGTATCCTTGGTATATCTTACCTTGATGAGCATAAGCTCTCTCTTGATACAGTCGTCCTCAAGCACGTCAACCTTTTTAACATTATGGAGCTTGCGTAGCTGATTTATAAGCTGCTCTCTTGCATAGCCGTCTCCGCTTAAGCAAATGGTGATTCTTGAATATTCGGGACATTCCGTTTCTCCAACTGTGAGGGCGTCAATGTTGAAGCCTCTTCTCGTAAACATACTTGTTACTCTTGTAAGAACGCCGAACCTGTTATCTACGTAAACTGCAATTACAAATTTGTTCATATTAGCCTCCTTACTTTTCAACGTTGGTGATGATTTCATCAATGGAGCCGCCCGGAGGAAGCATAGGAAGAACCATTTCGTCCTTATCGATTACCGTATCGATAACTACGGGTCCGCCGCATTTTACAGCCTTCTCGAAGGCGTTTCTGAATTCCTTTTCCGTGGTTGCGCGGAATGCCTTGGCGCCGAATGCCTCCGCAAGCTTAACGAAATCCGTTTGTCTGTCAAGAACAGTATTTGAATATCTTCTGCCAAAGAAGAGGGACTGCCACTGACGTACCATACCGAGAACGCCGTTATTGACAAGAACCACTACTACGGGAATATTATATTTAACCGCTGTTGCAAGCTCGTTTAAGTTCATACCGAAGGAGCCGTCACCCGTTATAAGGATAGTGGGATCCTCGGTTGCCACGTACGCGCCGATTGCCGCGCCGAGACCGAAGCCCATTGTACCGAGACCGCCGCTTGATACGAATCTTCTCGGTCTGTCGAAGGTTGAGTATTGAGCCGCCCACATCTGATGCTGACCTACGTCGGTAACGGTAATGGTGGCGGGAAGCTTACATTCGTTTATTACGTCAAATATCTTTTTGGGTGTCAAGGCCTTCTTTGTCTTCTTGTCGATTTCCTCTTCAAAGCGAGCCTCATCCGCCTTAAGCTCCTCTACTCTTGCAAGCCACTCGGGATTGCTCTTTTCCTCGCAGGCTGCCGCGATACGCTTAAAGGAATCCTCAACGTCCGCAACGATGCCGCAATCAACCTTTACATTCTTATTGATTTCCGCAAAATCGGGATCGAGCTGAATAATCTTACTTCTCTTTGCAAACTTTTTAACGTTACCCGTAGCTCTGTCGCTGAAGCGTACGCCAACGCCGATAATAAGGTCCGCCTCATTCTGCGCTATAGAGGAAGCGTAATGACCGTGCATACCCTGCATACCGAGGAAGCGGTCGCATCCGTCGGGAATTGCGGAAAGTCCCATAAAGGAGCATCCGATGCACGCATCAATCTTCTTGGCAAGGGCTACAACCTCGTCGCCGAGTCCGAGACCTGCGGCTCCACCGCCTATGTAAATGTAAGGACGCTTAGACTCGTTAACAAGCTTAACAGCCTCTTCAATCTGTACCTCTATAGCCTTGGGAAGGGGAACCTTCTCTATAACGGGCTGAGGCTCATACTCGTAGGTTGCAACCTGTACGTCCTTGGGGATATCTACGAGGACAGGACCGGGACGGCCCGACTTTGCGATCTGGAACGCCTCTCTTATAGAATCTGCAAGGTCCTCTATTCTGTTTACAAAATAGTTGTGCTTTGTGATAGGAAGGGTAACACCCGTAATATCAATCTCCTGGAATGAGTCCTTACCGATAAGGCTGCACGGAACGTTGCCCGTAATAGCTACCATAGGAATCGAGTCAAGCATTGCCGTAGCAATACCCGTTACAAGATTCGTAGCACCGGGACCCGAGGTTGCGATACATACGCCGACCTTACCCGTTGCTCTTGAATAACCGTCCGCCGCGTGAGCAGCACCCTGCTCATGTGCGGTTAAAATGTGATTAATTTCGTCTTTGTATTTATATAATGCATCATAAATGTTGATAACCTGACCACCGGGATAACCGAAAACATCGGTTGTACCCTGTTCAATCAAGGTTCTTATGATGATTTCTGCGCCTGTCAATTTCATAGGTGCGTTCTCCTTTTATTTTTTGGAAAGCATAATATTAATGGCACTTACAAGGGCTTTAATTGAAGCTACTATAATGTCACTGTCAATTCCTGCGCCAAAATAAGTCTTACCATTAGCGGAAATGCTTACATAGGATGCTGCCAGAGAGGTTGTCTTGCCCTCTAAAGCGTGCTGTGTATAGTTTTCAAGAACATAATCAATACCTGTTGTGTTCTTTATTGCGTTAGAAACAGCGTCAAGACGACCATTACCTCTTGCGATAACATTTTTGTCCTCACCGTTGTATACGATTTTACACTCTGCCTCTCTACCGCCCTCTACATCGGTAAACACCGAATTCTTTACATCAACCAAGGATGTTACGTTTACAAAATCACGGATAAAGATATCGTAAACCTCTTTTGGTTGAAGCTCTCTGTGCTCGTGGTCGGAAATGCTCTTTACG
>JAZQLK010000296.1:0-2413 GCA_045542635.1 Eubacteriales bacterium | reverse complement strand
GGTAAGGCAGAGCCCTGGCTCTTGCTCTTCAAGAATGAAACGCATAACCATCCCACTGAAATCGAGCCCTTTGGCGGCGCAGCTACTTGTATCGGCGGCGCAATTCGTGACCCTTTATCCGGAAGATCATATGTCTACGGCGCTATGCGTCTTACAGGTGCTGCTGACCCCTTGAGACCTCTTGAGGAAACAATTGAGGGTAAGCTTCCCCAGAGAAAGATCGTTACAACCGCTGCCGCAGGATATTCATCCTACGGTAACCAGATAGGTCTTGCAACAGGCATCGTAGATGAAATTTATCACGATGGCTACGCTGCAAAGCATATGGAGGTTGGCGCAGTTATCGCTGCGGCTCCCGAAAGAAACGTTCGCAGAGAAAGACCCGAGGACGGCGACGTTGTTATCCTTCTCGGAGGACGTACAGGACGTGACGGATGCGGCGGAGCTACCGGCTCATCCAAATCCCATACAGTTGATTCTCTTGAGCAGTGCGGAGCAGAGGTACAGAAGGGTAATGCACCCGAGGAAAGAAAGCTCCAGCGTCTTTTCAGAAATTACGATGCTTGCCGTATGATCAAGCGTTGTAACGACTTTGGCGCAGGCGGTGTTTCCGTTGCTATCGGCGAGCTTGCAGACGGTCTTGAAATCAACCTTAATGCGGTTCCCAAAAAATATGACGGTCTTGACGGAACAGAGCTTGCAATCAGCGAATCTCAGGAGAGAATGGCTGTTGTAATTGAAAAGGAAAACGTAGATAAGTTCCTTGCACTTGCTCATAGCGAAAACCTTGAAGCAACAGTTGTTGCAACAGTTAAGGCGGAGCCCAGACTCAGAATGTTCCATAACGGCAAGGCTATTGTTGATATCAGCCGAGAGTTCCTTAATTCAAACGGAGCAGAGAAGCATATTGATATTGCTCCCGCTAAAGTTGAGGACTACAATAAGGAAATCCCCGTAGATTTCGAAAGCGGTATCAAGGCTATATGCGATGATATCAATACCTGCTCAAAGAGAGGTCTCAGCGAGCGCTTTGACAGTACGATCGGCGCAGGCACAGTGCTTATGCCCTTCGGCGGTAAGTATCAAAGAACACCCATTCAGTCAATGGTACATCTTATCTCAAGCGAGAAGGGTCATACCGATGATTGTTCTTATATGTCCTGGGGATACAACCCCTTCATCTCCGAGAAGAGCCCCTTCCACGGCGCTTATCTTGCAGTAGTTGAATCCGTTTCGAAGCTTATTGCAACAGGCGCAAGGTTTGAGGACGTATACCTTACATTCCAGGAATACTTTGAAAAGCCTCTTAAGGATCCCAAGAGATGGGGCAAGCCCTTGTCAGCACTCCTTGGCGCATTCAAAGCACAGAAGGATTTCGGCATCGGCGCTATCGGCGGTAAGGACTCTATGAGCGGCTCCTTCGAAAAGCTCGACGTTCCGCCCACACTTATTTCCTTTGCTGTAACAAACGGTAAGACAAGCGAGGTTGTTTCTCCCGAATTTAAGAAGGCGGGCTCCAAGGTAGTTATTCTTAAGCCTGAATATGATGAGAATATGCTTCCTAAGGTTGATTCCATTCTCGCTCTCTACGATAAGGTAACAGAGCTTATGAGAGAAGGAAAGGTTCTCTCCGCGTATACACCTACAATCGGCGGTGTTGCAGAGGCTGTATATAAGATGGCGATCGGTAACGGCTTCGGCTTTGAGTTCGATAACGGTCTTACACTTAAGGATATCTTTGGATACTGCTACGGCTCCTTCGTGCTTGAGCTTTCCGAAAATGCGAAAATCGGTACGGCTATCGGTACTGTAACGGAAGATAATGCAGTTTCATATAATGGCAAAAAGGTTTGTATGTGCGCCCTTAATGAGCTTTATGAGGGCAAGCTTGAGAGCGTATATCCTTGCAATATCAAGTCAAGCGACGAAAAGCCCGAAACAGTTTCTTACGAAACAGATAAGAAGCTTGCTCCCGCAATCAAGGTTGCAAAGCCCAAGGTTCTTATTCCCGTATTCCCCGGTACAAACTGCGAATACGATTCTGCAAAGGCTGTTGAGGATGCAGGCGCTCAGGCTGAAATCTTCGTTATTAATAATTTAAGCGCTGATGATATCAAGAGAAGCTCCGAATCCTTCGTTAAGCTTCTTAAGGAATCTCAGATGATATTCGTTCCCGGTGGATTTTCCGGTGGTGACGAGCCTGACGGAAGCGGTAAGTTTATTACAGCATTCTTCAGAGGCGCAGCTGTTAAGGAGGGTGTAACAGACCTTCTTGAAAACAGAGACGGACTTATGTGCGGTATCTGTAACGGCTTCCAGGCACTTGTTAAGCTTGGTCTTGTTCCTTATGGAAAGATTATAGATACTGATGAAAACTGTCCTACACTTACATTCAACAATATTGCAAGACACC
>JAZQLK010000295.1:0-8571 GCA_045542635.1 Eubacteriales bacterium | reverse complement strand
ACTCTTATTATGGAGAGCTTTGATGACGATGATAAGAGAACCAACTTTATAACAGGTATTTCCGGTAAGAAGAACTATTCCATCATTACAATTGCCAAGAGCAGAATGAACGAGGAAATCGGTTATATCAGAAGAACCCTTGAGGTATTTGAAAACCTGGGTATTTCAATTGAGCATATCCCCAGCAGTATAGATAGCTTTTCTATCGTGGTTGCATCAAGCGCCATCGAAAGCTGTCTCCACGACCTTATTTCACAGATAAATGAAAGACTCACTCCCGACAGCGTTCAGATAGTAAACGAGGTTAGCCTTATCGCTATCGTAGGAAGAAAGCTTGCGGACAATATCGGTATCGCAGGCAGAATCTTTACAGCCCTCGGCGAAAACAATATCAACATCAGAATGATCGAGCAGGGCGCTGACGAAATCAACATCATAATCGGTGTAAACGACACTGACTACGCAAAAGCGATCAAGGTTCTTTACGAGCTTAGCTAATAATTAAACGAGGTAAACAGAAATGAAAAAATACAATGTTGCAATACTCGGCGCAACAGGCGCCGTAGGAAGAGAAATGCTTAAGGTTCTCGAGGAAAGAAGCTTCCCTATGGGTGAATTAAGACTCCTTGCCAGCGCTCGCTCCGTTGGTAAGAAGATTACTTACTGTGGGAAGGAATACGAGGTTCAGCTCGCGTGTGCAGAGGCATTCGAGGGTATGGATTTCGTTCTCGGCGCTGCTTCAAACGCACTTGCAAAGGAGCTTGCTCCCCACATCGTTAAGGCAGGCGCGGTATTTATTGATAACTCCAGCGCATTCCGTATGAACGATGACGTTCCCCTTGTAGTTCCCGAAATCAATGCAGATGACGCAAGAAAGAATAAGGGTATCATATCTAACCCCAACTGCTCCACAATCATCACTCTCGTGGCTGTAAACGCAATCAATAAGCTCTCTAAAATCAAGGGTATGGTGGCATCCACGTATCAGGCTACAAGCGGCGCAGGAGCGGCAGGACCCGTTGAGCTTATGGATCAGATGAAGGCTATGGTAAACGGCGGTGATATTAACGTAGAGGTTTTCCAGCATCAGATTGTTGCTAACCTTATCCCCCAGATTGGCTCCTTTAATGAAAACGGCTATACAACAGAGGAAATGAAAATGCAGAACGAGGGCAGAAAGATTCTTCACTTGCCCGAGCTTAAGGTAACCTGCACTTGCGTTCGCGTTCCCGTTGTTCGCTCCCACTCCATCTCCGTAACCGTTGTTACAGAGGATAAGCTTACCGTTGACCAGGTTAAAAACGCTATAGCCAACGAAAAGGGCTGTAAGCTCTATGACGACGGCGAAAATAAGATCTATCCTATGCCTATTGTAACATCCGACCAGGATCTTGTATTCGTTGGAAGAGTTCGTGAGGACCTTGTACACGATAACGCAATCACCCTTTGGTGCTGCGGCGACCAGGTTCGCAAGGGCGCGGCTACAAACGCCGTACAGATCGCAGAAGCGCTTATCGACTGATAAATCGATATTTAAAACGGGTTGCAAAGGCAACCCGTTTTTCTGTTGCTTACGAAAGTAAAAAAGAGCTTGGAAATAGGGTGATATCCTTAGCGGAGAATTGACGCTTTCGCAAAAGTGCAAGCATCGCATTTGTCTGGTCAAATGCATATATGGGCTAAGCCCAAACCCCTTTACAAACAGAAAGAGCAAGAATAGAAGGATTTTCTCCTCTTATTCTTGCTCTTGTTTTTCTTTCTGTCGATATGTGAGCTTCGCCCACTCGATATGTTCTCGCTTTGCTCGAACTCGATATATTGTCGCTACGCGCCAATTCGATATGAGATAAATCCCTCGTTTGCGCAGCAAACATATCGAGTGCGTCAGCACATATCGAACGCCATAGGCGTATATCGAAAATCCCGCGAGGGATTTATCTCGATGCGTGATACTCCGTTAAGAGTATCACGCTATCTCCGTCTTTTATTTTTTAGTGCTTTTTCTTAAGAGCAAGCCATACAAGAGCTATGGCGCTATTGGTCATAAGAGCAAACAACGCTCCGCCGCCTCCGCCGCAGCCTCCCGTGAGCTTGGGAATAGCTTCTGTCTTGGCTTCTCCGCATACCGTACAGGTATAGGTCTTAACGCCCTCCGCTTCCTTGGTGGGCTCCTTGGTTACGCTACCTTCATCCCATACGTGACTTGAAGGTGTTCTCGCTTCGTTACATACGTTGCAATCCCCGTCACAGGCATTATCGTAGGTGTGTCCGAGAGCGCTTCCCTCATCCGTCACCGTGTCCTTTTTATTACATCTTATGCATTTTGCGGTTTTGGTGCCGTCCGCGGTACAAGTAGCGTTATTATCGGACATATAGCTCGTAAAGCTATGACCGAGCCTGCTATCCGTATCCGTTACAGTATCCGTTTCGTCACATCTTACGCATTTTGCTGTCTTTGTTCCGTCCTCTGTACAGGTTGCATTGTTATCGGACACGTAATTTGTAAAGCTATGACCAAGCGCATTACCCTCCGTCGCGTTACATCCGTCACGCCTGCAGGTCTTTGGGTCAGTACAGGTTGCGTCGGCATAATCGTGTCCAAGCTTGCTGTCAATGTCCGTTACAGTATCCGTTTCGTCACATCTGTCACACTTTGCTGTCTTTGTTCCGTCCTCTGTACAGGTTGCATTGTTATCGGACACGTAATTTGTAAAGCTATGTCCAAGCTCCTCTGTCGCTCTCTTTTCAACTCGGTCACACTCCGTACAGATTCTTTCCTCTTCTCCTCCGCTTTCACAATCGGACTCCTTAACGGTTAACCAATCTGCAAATTTATGCTCGTCGCACTCAAAGGAAATATAGCTATAAGAAAGAAGTCTTAATGAAATATATTTATGAGCTGTTACAGGAATGAATTCACATCTGAAATTTATCGATGTGATCTTTACAGTTCCGTATTTGTAATAGCCGTCTACCCTTCCGTTTTCGTCGCATATCAGTAAATATGTGTTTTCTCCGCCATCAAGATTCAATTTACTTGTGCCGTCAAAGTAAATAATCAGCTTACCGTTTTCATAGCTTACGTTCAAATCAAATGCATCCCATATTACGGACTCTGTATTCTCAAGTATAACGGTCTTAGCTACAAGGTTAAGGTCCCCGTCGTATTTGTACATAGTCAAATCATCATCCGAGCATAAAACGTAGAAGAAGCCGTCATTATAGCATACGTCAACGGCGATATAATCGCTTTCAAACGTAATACTTTTAATAACTCCTTGAGAGTCAACGAACATAACTCCATCCCAGCATATCGCTACGTAACGGTCGCCAAGGAGCTTTAATTCATTTATACCCACGGTAGGAATATCCGAAATCACCTCTTCAAATGTAATGGAATCCCCCTCTGCGCCAAGCTTGTAAACCCTATTGGACGTAATATCTGCGTAGTATGGGAGAAACTCATTTCCAACGAATCTCAATACCTCCCGCTCATAGCCCGTAAGCTCATAGCTTGCCACAAGCTCCTTGTTGCGGTAGCATATTATATAATTACCGACTTCAACAAAGTAGCTGCCACCGTCATAGGAAGAGATAATATAATCGTTATTCACGGGCGCGATGACGTTTACGCCCATAGGCAAAGGAAGCTCCTGCTTGCTTACGGTATTCGTATCAATATTTATTTCGCCAAGGTACAGCTTGTTTTTTTCATTATCGTAAAAAATCGTTGTAATAAGCGTATCCGACAGTCTGAAATATTTAAGTCCGCTGTTATCTCTTGAGCCGAAGCCCGTATGATGGGCAGTACCAAGCGTATTCATAGCCATTGGTAAGCTTGAAAGGTCAAATTCCGTATTGGCGTTACGTATGTATGCCTCTGCTCCGTAATAGGTCTTTATATTTTCCAAGGAGACAGTCCAATCGTCATATTCCTTCAATTCCACTATCATATCGGGGGTAACGTATAAAGCTATTTCCTTACCCGTTTCCGAGACCTTTGCTTTAACCTTATAGGATTTATCGCCCCTTGCCGAATACAGATTTATCTCTTTCACCCCTTCAAGCTCTGAGTCCGATATTATTCTTCCTATCTCAATTTCAGTATTACTGTCAATAAAGCTGCTTGACGTTATACTGATCTCGGAAATTACGGTTAATTCCGCCTTTTTTGTCAAATCGGGGCTTTCGTCAAAATCTATACGTAGGGTGGCTACGCCGTTTTCCTCACCTATAAAAGATATATTGATTCCCGAGAACAAAAGGCTCTTTATATATCGCGCCGTACCCTCATTGTAAAATTCCTTTCCGTAGGAGGTGGATGGACTCGTATAAGGGGTTATCTTATCCCCGGCCTGCATAAAGTAATTCCACTCCTCATTCGGGTGTAGAGCCTCAATATAAGTAAAGCCGGATGTAGGCATTCCGTCACAGAACTCCGTTGAGCCTATGGGATTATAGTCCTCATCCATATTCGTATAGGTTCTCCAGATTCGTATTCCGCTTTCCACCGTCAGCTCGGAATTGTTTCCCTCCCTTGTGACATATTCAACAAAAAACCAGCCCTTCTCATCGGTGTCGCCCTTGGGATAAATTATAAGCGCCTCATTATCCGTCGAATAGCTCTTAAGCTCATAAATGCCTGCATTATCGGAGCTTATAAAGGTTATTTTGTCAAGCCAGCCGAATCTGAATTTTATTGGCGCGGGTAAATCTCCCGTTGCTCCGTCCATTACAGTCCACGTATGAGTTCCCGAGGAATTTACGTTAACATTTGCATAAATGTCGCCGAAGCCAAGCATATGACAGGTCTCGTGGATCAAGGTACTAAGGTTCGTGGCGCTGAAGCAGCCCTTACATATTTTCATTTCGTCAACAGTATTGCTATAAATCCTCACCAAGCTTGATTTATCTATTGATACAAGATTTTTGTTCACAAGATAAACGCCGTCAACGTAGCCGTCGCCGTTTCCGTCATAATCGGCCCAGTTAATAACGTCACGGTAGTAGTCGATAGCCTCATCAAGCACGTAATCCAAGCTCGAATAGGATGACACATCATTCTTTACCGTATATTCAAAAACGGAGCCCGTAATATCAAGCTTCCCCTTAGAGGAGCGATAATAAAAGCTTCTTAAGCTATCCTCCTCCGTATACGCAAGGGACGGATCGTTCTTTGCGTCTTCCGAAAAGAAAATATCTTTAAGCTCCTCGGTTGTGGGATCCTCAATATCCTTATCCTCTCCGAAATCCACGTAGAACACAATTATTTTGGCTTCCCCCACGCAGGGCATAGCACCCACAGTGGTTGCGTGTACGGTATCCACGTTATTGTTTTTTGACAAGTAATAGGAGCCCCCGTTACCCGAGGGCTCTTCTGCCGAAACGGATAAGGAGGATAGAACCGCAGAAATTACTAAAAGAAAGGTAACCGCAAGAACTAAAAAGCAACGTTTAAGCTTGCACATATTTATACTCCAAGTGAACAATTATTAAAAATATGGGGGATGTGTCGATTATTTTATAAAATCAACGGTAGAAAGATATCTTTCACCCGTGTCCGGAAGAAGGACAACTATATTTTTTCCGCGGTTTTCACAGCGCTTGGAAAGGGCTACCGCCGCGCAAAGCGCCGCGCCCGAGGAAATTCCCACAAGAGCGCCCTCGGTTCTTGCAAAATCGGAGGCGTATCTGTACGCATCCTCGTTTGTTACGGTTATAATCTCGTCGTAAACGCTTCTGTCAAGGGTGTCGGGAATAAAATTCGCTCCTATACCCTGTATTTTGTGGGGACCCGCCACGCCCTTGGTAAGCAATGGGGAGGAATAGGGCTCAACGCCCACGATTTTTACATCGGGATTTTTGCTTTTCAAGTATCTGCCCGTGCCCGAAACAGTACCGCCCGTGCCTATACAGGAAACAAAAATATCCACACGTCCCTCGGTATTTTCCCAAATTTCAACGCCCGTGGTCTTTTCGTGGGCCTCGGGATTTGCTTTGTTTGTAAACTGGGACGCAAGGAATGCGCCCTTAATTTCACGGCATATCTGCTCCGCTTTTTCGTTTGCGCCCTTCATACCGAGAGCGCCCTCGGTTAAGACTAATTCCGCTCCGTACGCCTTCATTAAAAGTCTGCGCTCAACGGACATAGAGTCGGGCATAACTATTACGCATTTATAGCCTCTTGACGCGCAGATTGAAGCAAGACCGATACCCGTATTTCCCGAGGTGGATTCAATAACGGTTCCGCCCTCCGTCAGAATACCGCTGCGCTCCGCCTGCTCGATTATTTCCCTCGCTACCCTGTCCTTAACGGAGCCTGCGGGATTAAAATATTCAAGCTTGCAAAGCAGGCTCGCTTCTACATTATTTATTTTTGCAAATCGGTCAGCCTTGATAATAGGCGTGTTACCGATAAGCTCCGTAAGTGAATTATAGATCATTGTTTTTGCCTTTCGTTAATTAAACTTGAATGAATAATGAATGATGAATAGTGAATAATTAAGGTTAATTTTGCGACGCGAAGCTAGTCCCTTTAGGGACATTTTAAATTTTGTATTTTGAATTAAGAATCAAAATTCAATCATTTTCTGCATACGAAGGAGAGTAAGACGGCGGCGCATAAAGGGAGAAAATTCAATGCACGTATTGAATAATTCCTGACTTTTGCCTATTTCGCTAACGGTTGTCTTACAGCCTGCGCGTTTCATAGCGTCAAGGCAATAGTCGTAATCGGGAAGCTTGCCGATTATATCTCTTATTACCTGCCACTTGCCTTCAAGGTCGGCAAGGTCCACAAGGTCCGTAACCGTTGCGGGGGAGTTGAGCTTCTCAACGTCGGGAGCCATTTCCTCTCCGTATACCTCATAAACCTCGTCCCAGTCAACTATCTCCCGCTTAGCCTTTATTGTCTTATGCTTCGCAAGCTCCTTATAGTACTTAAGCATCGTAAGCGTGCATACGCCCACGTCCTCACCGTGGTAGTTAGGTATTATACCCTTGGGAAGCTCAAGACATTCAAGTAAGTGAGCGATAATATGCTCGCTTCCGCTTGCAGGACGGGAATTTTTCGTAAAGGACATAAATATACCCGTCTTTAAAAGCTGCTCGAAAATCTTACCTGCGGTTTCCTCGTTCTCAACAGTTACCGTATCCGCCATTTCAAGAAGCTCGGTAACGGTCTTACGCACGTATTCGGAAATACGGGGGCAATAATACTCACCGATAAGAACGTGAGCGATTTCCCAGTCGCAAATGCCTATAAATTTAGCTATCATATCGCCGAAGCCCGCGCTCTTTAAGTATGCGGGAGCTTTAGCAAGGATTTTCGTATCGGCAATAATAACCTCGGGGCTCTTTGCTTCGTAGCTTGCCTTAAAGCCGTTTGCCACGATGGGTGAGCTATATGACGCGAAGCCGTCCATAGAGGGAGCCGTACCGAATATACAAAGAAGCTTATTCTGACGGGCGCAAGCAAGCCTGCAAGGGTCGTTTACGGAGCCCGTACCAACGGACAGGACGGAAATTTCTCTGCCCGAAATAAGGGCTTCAAGCTCCTCTACGTGCTTCATCTCCGCAACGCGGATGTTGTCGTAAATCTTGTATTCGATATCGAAGCCCTCAAGGCTCTCCACAATTCCCTCCGATGCCTTAAGAGTGTTTTTGTCAGCCACCAAAAGAAGCTTTTTTGTAAAGTTATTTTTCTTAAGAATTTCACCCACACGATTAACCGCTCCCGACTCGATAACAACGTCGCGTACGGTAGTAGTATGCTCCACACCGCAGGGGCATCCCGTTGCAAAATCCTTAATAATATTCATAATTTCAGACATAGCATAAACTCCTATAAGATAATTATTTGCTTTTTTATTTTACCACCTTTTAGCCGCTTTGTAAATACCTTTGCAGATACTATTTTTGCAAATACTTATTTCTGATGCTTTCCTGCTCTGCCGCCATTTTCTCAAAGTCGCTGTAATCCCTTGTCCTGTTTTTCTCTTCCTTCTTTCTTATCTCATTATTCACCTCCCACCCCATAATAGTGGCGTAATGGCTTCCGTATTCCCTGTTCTTCGACAACATATAAAGACTAAGGGCTTCTATCCTGTCATCCGTCGTATCCCCGAATTTTTCCTTTAAAAGCCCGTATTCCTCATCTGTCAGATATACGTTTCCCTTGCTTCCGTACGGACGCTTTTCAGCCCGGGGCTTTTCTTCCTTCGGCTTTTTCGGATTTTTCACTTGGATGGACCTCGTTGCCCCCCTCCTTTGCGTCGCTTTACTTTGATATTCATCCCTTTTCCTTATTTCATACTCCAGCTTCTCATCATAATAATTTCCCTCTTCATCCCTGTCAAACATATCGAAAACCTCCTTATCGTATCCCCTGCATACGGAAATCATCTGTTTTTCGGTAAGATGACCGTGAATGTACATATTACAAAGTATCCATAAATATCTTATAGCCTGACTATCGGTTAAAAACGCCGTATGTGTCAAAAAGTCCTTTGGGTAGAAGGGCATTTGCGGATTTAAGTGTATATTTGCTCTCATAATTTTTCCTTGATTTTT
>JAZQLK010000294.1:0-2129 GCA_045542635.1 Eubacteriales bacterium | reverse complement strand
TTTGCAAGAACGAAATCACCGATAAACATTCTTACTTCCTTACCGTTTACAGGGTTGATACAGGAAACACCCTTAAGCTCGCATCCGGATTTACCCTTGTTAAGCTCGGTTCTGTCCATATCGTTTTTCTTAAGAGTTTCGTCAATATATGCCTGAACCTCTTCTTTATTTTCGATTCTGGGCATAAGAGCTTTAACAACCTCTCCATCGGGAGCAAGAACCATAAATGTAATACCGTATATAGTTTCAATACAGGTAGTAAATATAGAAAATTCACCGCCGCCAACTATCTGGAATTTAACCTCAACGCCTGTGGACTTTCCAATCCAGTTTTTCTGCATAAGCTTTGTTGATTCGGGCCAGTCAATTTCCTCAAGACCTTCAAGAAGCTCCTCGGCAAATGCGGGCTGATTGATAACCCACTGCTTCATATTCTTTCTTATAACAGGAAAACCGCCTCTTTCGGATTTACCGTCAATGACCTCGTCATTGGAAAGAACCGTGCCAAGCTCCTCACACCAGTTAACGGGCATATCGATATACTGTGCGTAGCCGTCAAGATAGAGCTGCTTGAATATCCACTGTGTCCATTTATAAAATTCAGGGTCGCTTGTAGCAATCATCTTGCTCCAGTCATAGTCAAAGCCAAGCTCCTTAAGCTGCTTGGAGAAGGTTTTTATATTCTGCTGTGTAAATCCGTTGGGGTGATTACCCGTATTAACGGCGTACTGCTCTGCGGGAAGACCGAAGGAGTCGTAGCCCATAGGATGGAGAACGTTATAGCCCTGCATTCTCTTCATTCTTGATATAATATCGGTGGCAGTATATCCCTCGGGGTGACCTGCGTGAAGACCTACGCCTGAAGGATATGGGAACATATCCAAAGCATAAAACTTAGGCTTTGAAAAATCCCAAACGTCTGTCTTAAATGTCTGGTTCTTCTCCCAGTACTCCTGCCATTTCTTTTCAATTGATAAATAATCGTACTTCATTTTTTGCCTCTCGTTTATGAATTCAAAATTTCGTTGATATCAATTTCATCGCAGTCAGCCCAAAGTCTGTCAAGATTGTAAAAATCTCTTGCTTCCTGTGAAAAAATATGAATAATTACGTCCTTGCAATCAAGAACCTTCCACTCATTACTGTCGCTACCCTCAAGACGGATATCGCCAAGTCCCGCAACGCCAAGCTTATATTCAAGCTCATCGGCAAGGGCCTTTATCTGAGTTGTGGATCTGCCGTTGCAAATAACGAAATAGTCTGCAATGATGGTTTTCTCATCTATTTTCAAAACCTTAATATTATCTGCCTTTTTTGAATCAAGAATTCTTGTAGCAAGCTTTGCTACCTCACGGGATTCCGCGCCTGCAAGAATACCCTCCTGTACCTCAAAAATATTTTCCATAGGCTCCTCCTTATCTGAAGCAATCGGGAGTACGTATAAAGTAGTTTCTGCTTTCTACCGTATCTCCGTCTATTTGCTTATTTTCTTCGATTAAATTATTAATAGTCATATCAAAGGAAAGAATCATAGTTCTGCGTAGTAGCTCATACTTGTTAATCTTTCCCTTTTTTAAGCCCTTATAAAAGAATCTGCGCAATTTTTTACAATCGCCGAAAGTCCTGTTAGGCTCAATATAGTCCGCAAGATATATAAGCGCTTCAAATATATTCATTCCCGCTTTACCCGTAGTATGATACAGAATAGCATTATAAATCTGGTCGTCGACAACGTCATCTCCCAGCATACGTCTTGCATACTCGCAACCGGTTTTTGCGTGTAAAAGCTTAGGCACTACGTTATTGCGATCTACATCTATTCCGTATTCATCACACAGCTTAAGCTGCTGATCTGTTTTGAGATTTTTCGTAATATCGTGTAAAACTCCTGCCAAAGCAAGCCTTTCACACTCACTCGGTATAAAGATTTCTCCAAGTCTTTTAGCCTCTTCCTCAACACCAAGTGTATGAATATAGCGCTTTTCACCCTGTAATTCCTTAAGATGAGCGCGAATTTCAACTAAATTTATCACATCAGTCACTCTTTTCCGTATAATTCGTTTTTCTTAATATAGGCTAAAACCTTATCCGTAATTTGGCCATCCGCACCCGAAAAATTGATTTTACTT
>JAZQLK010000293.1:0-5012 GCA_045542635.1 Eubacteriales bacterium | reverse complement strand
GTCAATACCGTCAAAGCCGTCGCAGCCGAAGTAAATAGCGTTAGCCTTTACTGTGCTCTTAGCCTGCTTCATAAACTGAGAAGCGGGTGTGTAGTAGATAGGCATAAAGATAATATCGCAATCCTTAAGCTTGGAGATCTGAGAGTCAAACATTGCAGCGTCGCCTGTGAAGGAAGCCTCAACTACTGTACCGAAGGAAGCATCAAGGTTAGCAACAAAGTTGTTCTTGATACCTACGGAGTAGTCATCGTCAGCCTTGTAGAAGATACCAACCTTCTTACCTGCATAGTTGGTGTTGAAGTACTGAGCGGAGGCTGTACCCTGGTTGGAGTCAGCGAAGCACATCTGGAAGCCGCCGTCCTTGGTTGTGATGTCGTCACCGGATGCGGAGGGTGTGAGGTAGAAAATGCCGTCCTCAAGAGCGTACTGCTTGAACTGGATACCGGGGGCTGTTGTTACAGTACCGAGGAAGAGCTGGCATCCGCCCTCGTAGAGAGCTGTGTATGTAGTGGATACCTGTGTGGGATCGTGCTTGTCGTCCTGGGGAACGAGCTCAAGCATAATACCGTTGATACCGCCTGCTGCGTTGATCTCGTCAATAGCGAGCTGAGCAGAGTTCTTAACTGCGATACCGTACATAGCCGCGCCACCGGACAAGGGGCCGGACATACCGATCTTGATGGTTGTGTTGTTCTCAGCGTAGTTTACTTCCTTGCCGCAAGCTGCGAAGCAAAGAGCGGACATTACAACTGCAAGAACAAGACACATAATCTTTGTAATTGTCTTTTTCATTGTGAATGATCTCCTTAAATATAAAAATAAAAAATATGTGTCTATTAT
Source organism: Eubacteriales bacterium (assembly GCA_045542635.1). Taxonomy (GTDB): domain Bacteria; phylum Bacillota; class Clostridia; order Oscillospirales; family CAG-272; genus RGIG2000. Next base: position 4,172 of record JAZQLK010000293.1, on the reverse strand, counting down.
AGCACAAGGCTTCTCAATAGACAATATACAAATTTAACATTTTTTTCTAAAGCATTTTGTATATTATGTATAAAATTTCACCGTAAAAAAAGCAAAAACGGGGCAATTCCCCGTTTTTGTTGTATTTATCCATATTATATGAAGCCTACGTATTGTTTCTTGAAACGTTAATTACCGGTATGGGCTTTTTCTTGGCGTAGCGAACCGTCTGCGCCGTGCCGCTTCTTGCGTCGCCGCTCAGATAGCAGATGCATGCGTTTGCATCGTCTACCATTTTATAGTTGCGCGCTCTCATACATCCGTCGTAGTAGCGCTCCGCCATTACGTACACGTAATCCGCGCTTTCAAGTATCCTTTTATAGCGTCTTTTGTCGGCAGGACTCCATTTCTTATCCTGGTCGCGGCAGGGTATATATAAGTGGATACGGATATGGGGATGCTCCTTACGTAGCTCTATAAGCTTTTCCGCCACCACGGTATCAAAGCCCAACGCTCCGCCGCATATAAAAACGTTATAGTTTACCTCAATAAGCCTGTACAGATAGTAGTCAAGCCTTTCCTCGTCGAAATCCGAGCCTAATACTCTGTGTCCCGTAAAGCAAGCAGCCTTTATTTCGTAATTATCCACGGTATCACCGTCCCTCTTTTGCGTTTTTACTGCCGTACGTCTTAATTTTATACCATTTTTGAAAAAATTGCAATATTTTTCATCTGCTTTTTATGACAAAATCGGGCTTTTTTTCTTATTTTTGGGTTTTTATCCACACTCCCCCTTGAAAAAACAGAATTTCCGACACCTATCTTCGACGTCTTTATCGTAATTGCGGTTGTATAATACAACTGTTAATATATTCGCCCGGAGGATAATTTATGAACAGAAATCAAGCAAAATTCAAGTACAGGATAAAAATGAGCAAGGAAATAAAAACGGTTTTATATCAATGCCTTCTTTTCGCTCTCGGCTTTTTCCTGACGCCGGTCAAATTTATTTTTGACGTATATCCATTTTCCCTTGCCCTTCTTGCCTCGTGCAAGAGGTACGCTCCCTTCGTATTTGCGGGAAGCATACTGTCCGTATACTTCAATATGGGCTTCAATATGCCCTATTCCATTGCCCTTTGCGCTCTTTTTGCTCTGCGTATAGTAGGCTCTATCTGGCTCAGCGAGAGTAAGGGTAAGTCCGCATATATGAATATGGAATACAGACGGGATATGATCTCCTCGTTTTTTATGGAAAACGAGGGGGTACGTGTGGCTCTTTGCGCCTTTTCCGCCCTTGGAATAAGCATTTATTCCGTCATAAGATCCGAGTTCTCATACTATGAGATCTTCGTTCTTGCCTTTTTTGTTATAATTTCATCAGTGCTTTCCTACGCCCTTTGCGGGCTTTACGAGGCAAAGGAGCCGTCAAAACGCCTTGTAGCTCTTTGCACCCTTGCCTTTATGTGTGTCTTTACGGTTAAGGGAGCGGAGCTTTTCTCTCTTGATATATCAATAATATTCTCTTATGCCCTTACCCTATACGCATCCAAGAACGTATCTCCCACAAAGGGCGGCGCTCTCGGCGCCGTTCTCGGTATATGTCAGAAAATAGCCTTTGCTCCCGTATTCGCCATTGCGTCCCTCGTTTCGGGCTTTTTGTGGAAATTCTCCGTTTTTCTTGCGGTTATGAGCGCCTTTACGGTAAGTGTGGGCTACGGGCTGTTCACATCGGGCTACGAGGCCATCGTTTATCTTGTACCCGAGCTTCTCTTTGCCACTCTTATTATGTATCCGATCTTGCGCTTCGAGGTTCTTCCCCGCCCCCGCCTTTCCTCGTCCCTATCGGACTCTGTGACCGTAAACGAAATGATATCAAGAAAAAGCTCCGAGGGTGTAAGAGCGGGCTTTTTACGGGTTTCCGATTCCTTAATGGAGATATCAAAGCTTCTTTGCGATTTCGGTAACACGGAAAAGAGCGTAAGCATAGATTCAAGATACGACACCTGTCTTGAAATATGCGAGGAGCATTGCTATTCCTGTCCGAAAAAGAGCATATGCTGGGACCGTGACAGCCTGACAACCAAGGAAAACATCGAAAGGCTGAGCGTTTCCTCCTACTATAATAAATCCGTATCCAAGGCGGACGTTGACGAAAAATTCCTGCACCGTTGCCCAAATATTGATACAATAATCGAAAAAATCAATAAAAAAAGCAAGGAAGAGGAGGAGGGACTCCTGAAAAACGACAAGCTTGAAGCGAGCTACATTGACTACGAAAATATATCAAGGCTTTTAAGCAAGGAGTCAAAGAAGCTTGACACGGAATATACCGTGGACGAAGCTCTCACCGACAAGGTAAGACGCGCCTGCGACGCCATTGGTCTTATATATGAAAGGATTGGCGTATACGGGGACGAAAGAAAGCGGATCATAGTAACGGGAGTTGATATGGAAAGCTCCAAATGTACGTCGTCAGCATTGATTTCCGAGCTCGAAAGAGTCCTTGGCAGAAGGATAAATACGCCCTTGATTGAGGGAGAGTCCCCAAATGCCATTATGATAGCGGAAAGCGCCAACAGATACGCCATAGAGAGCGCCCGTCTTGCGGACAAGGCGGATAAAAACGAGCAAAACGGCGACACTGTGTCTACCTTTTTGTCCTGTGACAACAAATTCTATATGCTCATCTGCGACGGAATGGGCTCCGGCAAGGAGGCGTACACCACGTCTAAAATGTGCGCCGAATTTTTAAAGAAGCTTCTTTACAACCATCCCGACAAGGAAATATCCGTATCTATGGCGAATAATTTTTTAAGAAACAAGCGAGTTGAATGCTCCTCCTCCGTAGACCTTCTTGAAATAGACTTAAACGACGGAAGAGGAAGCTTTATAAAAAGCGGCGCCGCTCCCTCCTACGTAAAGCGGGGGGACAAGGTTTTCAAGCTCTTTTCAAAGACCGCGCCCATAGGAATTATGAAAAAGCCCGATGCGGAGGAGCTTAATTTCAATCTGCAGGAAAACGATATTGTGGTTATGATAAGCGACGGCATCTGCCAGGGAGATGATGACGACAGCTGGCTTGTTTCCGCCCTTTCCTCCGCGGATACGGAAAGCATTGATACTATCCCTTCCATGATCTTAAGTAAATCAAGGGATCGGGGATTTTCTCACGATGATAAAACGGTTTCCGTCTGCCGTGTCCGCCGCGCCGTCGCATAGCTCCCTTTTCACTCTTCACTTTTCCCTCTTCACTCTTCACTCTTGACCTCCATCCATCCGTATGGTATACTTAAATATATAGATTTACAGGGGGTGATAAAATGCTTAAGGGAAAAAGACTTTCAATTCTCGGGGATAGCGTATCCACATATTACGGCGTATCAAACGATATAGAGGCAAATACCGAGATCGGAGGGAATCCGTCATATTATTTCAAAAGACACTTTCCCGTTGAAAACGCCTATTGGCACATAGTCCTTGACAAATACGGTATGACTCTTTGCGTAAACAACTCCTACTCCGGCGGTAATTTAAGCGGAAGGGATAATCCCTGCTCCGGGGTAAACCGAGTAAGCAGTCTTTCGAGGGATACGGGAGAATCTCCCGATCTTATTATAATCTTTATGGGACTTAACGATCTGGGAAGGAACGTGGATATAAACGTTTTTGGATCAGACTACCTACTGACCCTTGAAACGGTCAGGAAAAAATACAATGGAGCTAAGGTATGCTGTGTCAATATGCCCATAAGACCCGATTTTATGGTGGAAAGAACAAGGCTGATGAATAGCGTAATAGACGATGCCGTCGGCAAAATGGGTGAGGGCTTCTTCGTTGCCCGTCTTTCCGATCACGTATTCAAGGATTATGACGATTTCTATATGAACACGTTAGACGGTCTGCACCCCGATCCCGACGGAATGAGAATCATAGCAAACGCCGTAATATGGGCTATAGAAAGGTATTTATAATAAAAAGGGGTTGTTGCAATAAGCACAGACCAAAAACAGACACGTGTGATAGCAAAATTATAATTTCAAGGTAAATAATATTAAATTTTAAGGTTGAGATTTTGTCTTGTGGCAAAATCTCTTCTTTTTATGTGTCTGTTTTTTAGGAGCGAATTCTTCTCCCCACGGGGTCCCCGCAAAATCTGTCAGGATTTTTGGGGAATGGGTCTACCGTACACC
>JAZQLK010000292.1:0-3079 GCA_045542635.1 Eubacteriales bacterium | reverse complement strand
TCAAGAGCCTCGTCTGTATAGCCGGGAGCAATAACACCGTCAGATATCTCTCTCTTGATAAGCAATGCTGTTGTTACGTCGCAAACGTCGGAAAGAGCTATCCAGTCGCCGAAGGAGCTCATTCTGTCAGTACCTCTTGCTCTTGCGTATGCGCAAGCCAAGGGAGAATCGTCAAGACCCTCGATATCATCAACGAAGCAAGCCTTCTTAAGCTTCTCCGGAAGCTTGATACCTACTGCCGCGGAAGTGGGGCTAACGTGCTTGAATGACGTTGCGCAGGGCAAGCCTGTTGCCTCCTTAAGCTCCTTAACAAGCTGCCAGGAGTTGAATGCGTCAAGGAAGTTGATATAACCGGGTCTGCCGCAAAGGATTTCAATGGGAAGCTCCGCGCCGTTTTCCATAAATATCTTGGAAGGCTTCTGATTGGGGTTACAGCCGTATTTAAGTTCAAATTCTTTCATTTTTTTTACCAAGCCCTTCGATTATTTGTTCTTGTTCACGATTCTTGTTTCTGCTTCGCCTGTTGCGATATCAATGTATCTTACGAAAAGCGATACTTTGTTATCTTCGTTAAGATTTGTCCAGATAAGATCTGTCAAGGAATCTATATCCATATCGGGAAGCACAAGTGTCTTAGGCTCACCCTCAAAGGAAGGAAGGGGATTACCGTCACAGTTATATGTGTGGATAAACTTAGCCATACCTGCCTTGGGATTTGAGTATGCATATGTAAATCTCTCGCAGGAGGAATCATCACCCTCTGCGCTCTTAAGAATGGACATTGCGAAATTCATTCCATCCTCCTCGCGACGGATGATACCTGAAATACGGGGAGTAAAGTTAGGCTTGTCATCCTCAAACTCTCTTGTACGGAGAGCCTGCTCGAAAGTCATCTGCTTATCCATAAGCTTATAAATTGTGTCGGTCTGGTCACCGTTTGTAACGATGGTCTTATTTCCAAGCACTCTTACAGGGTAATAAATAATAAGATGGGGGTCTGTCATTTTGGATTCGTCAAACGCCTTTGTACGCATAGCGTCGCCCTCGGCTACGAATACGCGGTTACGGCTGTTTTCGCTTCTTCCCATAATGAAGTAAGCGGTAATAGCCTTCTTTGCGTCTGCGCTTTTACCTATGATAATTCCTCTGCCATGATAAGCGAGAGAATTAAGCTCGTTTGCAATAGTAGAAACCTTCATTCTTTATCTCCTCATTTTTCTATATAAACCTTGTTGTTTTTTACCGTAATTCTGTCCTCGCAGAAAAGCTTAACGGCTTCGGGAAGAATTTTCCATTCCGCTTCAACCATAATTCTCTTCTGGAGTGTTTCGGGAGTGTCATCCTCCATAACGCTAACCGCCTTTTGAAGAATTATAGGACCTGCGTCACATTCGGGGGTTACGATATGAACCGTAGCACCCGAAAGCTTAACGCCCTTTTCAAGAGCCGCCTCATGAACGTGGAGTCCGTAAAATCCCTTTCCGCAGAAGGAAGGAATAAGCGCGGGGTGAACGTTTATAATTCTGTTGGGAAACGCCTCGTAAACCTGCTCGTCAAAAATTGTAAGGAAGCCTGCAAGAACTACAAGATCAATTTCATTACTCTTAAGCGTATCTACGAGAGCCTTTGAATACGCGCATATGCTATAGTATTCCTTACGGGGAAGAACAACGGAGGAAATTCCGTTATTCTCCGCTCTTTCGAGAGCATAAACACCGGGCTTGGACGCTAATACAAGAGTGATTTTACTATCCCCGAACATTCCGGTTTTTTGAGCGTCTATAAGCGCCTGAAGATTAGTTCCTCCGCCGGAAACAAGTACCGCTATCTTCTTCATTAGCAGAACACCACGCCTTCGTCACCCTTAATGATCTCACCGATAACGTAGGCATCGTCTCCGTGAGCCTTAAGAATTTCGATTGCCTTATCAACCTCGGATGCGGGAACTACAATGCTCATACCAACGCCCATATTATATGTATTGTACATATCTCTTTCGGGAACGTTGCCTGTCTTGGCGATAAGCTCAAAAATGGGAAGAACCTTAACCGCAGACTTTGTAATTTTTGCAGAAAGACCCTTAGGAATAGATCTTGGAATATTTTCGTAGAAGCCACCGCCTGTAATATGGCTGATACCCTTAACGTCAACCTTTTCGAGAAGAGCAAGAACAGACTTAACGTAAATTCTTGTGGGAGTCAAAAGCGTTTCTGCGATTGAAGCTCCGCCAAGATCTGCGCAGGACTCGTAAAGAGATGCGGGATTATTATCAATATCAAATACCTTACGTACAAGTGAGAAGCCGTTTGAGTGAACACCGCTTGAAGGAAGAGCGATAATAACGTCGCCCTCGTTCATTCTTGTATTATCAAGTATCTTCTTCTTGTCAACGATTCCAACGGCAAAGCCTGCAAGGTCGTAATCTTCAACAGGCATAAGACCGGGGTGCTCTGCAGTTTCACCACCGATAAGAGCAGCTCCTGACTGAACGCAGCCCTCTGCAACACCGCCTACGATAGCGGCAATCTTTTCGGGAACGTTCTTGCCGCAAGCGATATAGTCAAGGAAAAACAAGGGCTTTGCGCCTACGCAAATAATATCGTTTACGCACATAGCAACAGCGTCGATACCGATTGTGTCGTGCTTGTCCATCAAAATTGCCATCTTAACCTTTGTGCCGCAACCGTCTGTACCTGAAACGAGCACGGGCTCCTCCATTCCCGCAACAGGAAGTCCAAAGCAACCGCCAAAGCCTCCTACGTCATCAACGCAGCCCTCATTCTTTGTACGGGCAATGTGCTTTTTCATAAGCTCAACTGCCTTGTAGCCCGCTGTAATATCAACGCCCGCCTTTGCGTAGCTTTCGGATTTAGAATTCTTCATTTTCAATTCTCACTTTCTGATAATTTATTTTCATATTTATTTTTAATCGTAACAGGTATTTCTGTTGGGTAGTTACCATCAAAGCAAGCTGTACAATATCCTTTGCAATCTCCGCCCTCTCCGAGCTTGGTTACGTCTTCAATTCTCAAAAATCCAAGAGAGTCAACACCGAATATTGCGGTCATTTCTTCAATTG
>JAZQLK010000291.1:0-6142 GCA_045542635.1 Eubacteriales bacterium | reverse complement strand
TTTCGATAACACATACTACAATGACCTTTCTGTAAAGAACTACACAGCAAAGGGTCACACATTCTTCCTCACAGGCGACTTCTCCAACCTTGATAAGGAAACAGCATCTGTTGTATACTTCAACAAGAACCTTCTTGGCGATGCTAAGGCTACAACAGACCTTTACAAGGCAGTAAGAGAAGGCAAGTGGACATGGAGCATGCTTATGACTCTCGCTAACGGCTCCTACTCCGATTTTTAAGTTTATATAATAATATAAAGGATTTCCTTAATTTGTGTTGAAAAAAAAGCCGTAATATGGTAAAATAAAGAAAAAACCTAAGGAGCGTTTTATGGCTATTTTTGAGAATAAACAGGATAAAACCTTTACCTTGCTTACAGACAATACTATGTACCAGATGAAGATAGACAGAATGGGTGTTCTTCAGCATACGTATTACGGTAAGCGTATGGAATATACCGATATGTCCTTTTCTGCGTGGGAGGGCGGAGTAAGCTTTTCTCCAAATCCCAAGGGTATGGGACTTGATTATTTTAACAACCACGTTCAGCAGGAGCTTTCCGTAACCGGTATCGGCGATTTCAGAATCAACGCCCTTGCTTTAAGAAATGCAGACGGAAGCCTGGCGGCGGACCCCAGATTTTACAACGCTGAAATTTTAAAGGGAAAGTATTCTATCCCCGGCTTACCCGCCTTTTACGGTGAGGATGCCGAAACTCTTATAGTAACTCTTAAGGATGATGCCTACGATATATATTTTCACCTTTATTACGGCGTATTTGAAAAGTACGATCTTATTACCCGTTCATTAAGAATTGAGAATAAAACCGATAAGGAGATAAAGCTGGAAAGAGCACTCAGCGCAACCCTTGATCTTCCCAACGGCAGATACGATATGGTATCCTTCTACGGCAGACACGCAAGAGAAAGAATGCTTGAACGCTCTCATATTACCCACACTCAGACCTCTGTAGCAAGTGTTCGCGGCGCATCAAGCCATATGCAGAATCCCTTCGCTATAATTTGTGATAAGGGCGCAAACGAGGAATACGGTAATGCTTGGGGTATGGCGCTTGTATATAGCGGCAATTTTGTTATATCCGCAGAAATGGATCAGATGGATAAGACCCGCGCAGTAATCGGTATCAACCCCGAGAACTTTAACTACGGTGTGGGCGCAGGAGAAACCTTCTGCACTCCCGAGGTCGCTCTCGTATACAGCTCCGAGGGCTTCGGTAAGCTTTCAAATTGCCTACATAAGGCTATAAGAAATAATCTTTGCAGGGGCGAATATAAGTACGCGGCGCGTCCCGTCCTTATCAACAACTGGGAAGCCACCTATTTCGATTTTAACGCCGATAAGCTTGTTTCTATGGCTCGTGACGCGGCTAAAATAGGCGTTGAGCTTCTTGTTATGGATGACGGATGGTTCGGACACAGAGATAATGATACAACGTCCCTCGGCGATTGGTTCCCCAATGAGGAAAAGCTTCAAGGAACTCTTAAATCCCTTGCGGAAAGAATAAATAACGAGGGACTTAAGTTCGGTATCTGGTTTGAGCCGGAATGTATTTCCGCAGAAAGCAAGCTTTATTCCGAGCATCCTGATTACGCCTTTGCAATTCCTTCAAGAGAGCCCCAGGTATCAAGATGGCAGTACGTTCTCGATTACTCCCGTAAGGAGGTTTGCGACAATATCTACGAGCAGCTTGCCAAGGTATTACGCAGCGCAAACATCTCCTACGTTAAATGGGATTTCAACAGACATATATCCGATCTTTACAGCGTAGCATTGCCTGCGGAAAAGCAGGGTGAGGTCTACCACCGTTATATGCTCGGTTTATATGACCTTCTTGAAAGGATCACAACTGAATTTCCCCATATCCTCTTTGAGAGCTGCTCAGGCGGCGGCGGACGCTTTGACTGCGGTATGCTTTACTATATGCCACAGGTATGGACCAGCGATAACTCGGATGCCATTGACCGCTTGAAGATTCAGTACGGAACATCCTTTGCATATCCTGTTCGTACAATGGGCGCTCACGTATCCGTTTGTCCCAACCATCAGACCGCCCGTGTAACTCCTCTTAAGACAAGGGGAAACGTGGCTTATTTCGGCACCTACGGATTGGAGCTTGATATCACTAAAATGACGGATGAGGAAAAGGAAGAGATCAAGCGTCAGATCAAGGAATTCAAGAAGTATTACGACTTGATACAGTATGGAGATTATTACAGACTTATCTCTCCCTTTACAGTTGACGAAAGCCTTTATTGCGCTTGGGAAACAGTACGTGACGACGGAAGCGAGGCTCTTGTATGCGCGGTCCGTTACGAAAGCGATGCAAACACCGCTCCCGAAACCGTAAAGGTTAGAGGACTATGCGAAAACAAGCTTTACAGAATAAACGGCTCAAAGGAAACATACCTGGGAGCTGCGCTTATGAACGTAGGATTCCGTCTTAAATATGATTTTATATCCTACCCCTCCAACCTCTATCATATTACACTTGCTTAATATAAAAAACCAACGTACGGAAAGCTCCCGTACGTTGGTATTATATTTATTTTTTAGTATATTCCGCTTCCAGCTTCTTCTGGAATTCCTCCGCGGTATTGTATCCCATCTTTTTAAGACGGAAATTCATAGCCGCAATTTCAATGATAATAGCAAGGTTACGTCCGGGACAAACGGGAATTGTAATAGATGGGATCTTAAGACCGAGTATTTCCTGATACTCATTTTCAAGACCCATTCGGTCATACATTTTGCCCTCGATCCAATGCTCAAGCTTAATAACGAGCTGAACCTTTTCACTATTCTTAACGGCGCCCGTACCGTAAATACGCTTGATATCTATAATACCGATACCGCGAAGCTCCATATAGTGCTTTATAATTTCGGGAGCTCTGCCAACAAGAGTAATATCGGATACGCGGCTTATCTCTACTGCATCATCGGCAATAAGTCTATGACCGCGCTTGATAAGCTCAATAGCTGTTTCGCTCTTACCGATGCCGCTGTCGCCGGTAATAAGGATGCCCTCGCCGTAAACCTCCACAAGAACGCCGTGGCGGGTGATTTTAGGCGCAAGATCCGTGGAAAGGGAGCTTATGATGTTGGCGATAAACTGTGACGTGGAGCGCTTTGTGCGGAGCAGAGGAACGTTGTTTTTCTTGGCGTACTTTACAGCCTCGGCAAATGGCTCGATACCTCTTGCCACAACCACCGCAACGGGCTTTTTTGAATAGAATTCCTTAAGTCGCTCCTTGCGTAATTCAGGATCCATTTTTTCAAGATAAATATGCTCCATTCTGCCCACAACCTGCACTCTTTCGGGAACGAAGCAATCGTAAAATCCGGAAAGAGCAAGACCGGGACGGTTTACTGCCGCCTGTGTAAGCTCAACCTCGTTAAGGTTAGAGGGCGCATTTATAATTTCAAGATTAAATTTATCAATGATTTTTTCAAGCTTGACCTTTGAAGTCATTAAAGTATCCATATAATACCTCCGTAAATATAATTTACAAATATATTTTATCACAGTATTGAAAGAAATTCAACAAAAAAGGAAAAATATGTTATTAGATAAGAACGCAAACGGAAAAATTGTTTATCTTACGGCAAATATATCAGGCGACATTTTATATTATAAGGAAAATAATTCATCCATTGATATACAATACGTGTGTAATAAGGGAATAGATTCCATAATAGACAGAGATTGCTTTTTGAAGCTTTCTATGAGAGATCACGGCGCGAGCTTTATCATAACGAAGCTTAAAAATTACCGTAACGGCTTAATAATTTCACTTGGAAACGGCATTTCAAGAAGATTTGAAATATTACTCTTTGAAAACGGGGCATTTTGCTCCGTTGACAAGGTCTTTAAGAGCCTGAAGGCGGCAAGTGATATTATGAATGGAAGCAACGAGGAAAGAAGAGAAATTTTAATTCTTAATCATCTTTTCGATGCAAAGCGTACCTTTGATAATATTTATAAGGGAAGAGTAAGCTTAGCAATCGATATTTCGGAGAACGAGCTTGCAGCTTTAGAGCCCGGCTTCAGTAAAATAATAATTATATGTATACTTTTTATGCTTTCCGAGATAATTATGGAGGGTGAAATAAAAATCAGCGCCTGTGATACGGAATACGGTAAGATGATCAGCTTTTCTGTAACAAGAGAGTGCACAAACTATATAAAAGGTATTTACGATTTCTGTAGCGAGTATCCAAGCTTATCAGCTATAGCAGCGTTTTTATTGTCGGTATGCAACGAAAGAGGAGTAGAGCTTATATTTACCTGTCATAACGGAGAAGCCTCTATTGCCTCCGTATTTCCAAGCTCGGATATAAGAGAATTTTCCGTTTACAACCGCTTAACAGATGATGATCTATTAAGGCTTTACGGAATTTTTGCGGAAATTTTTACTACCGTACAGGATTTTTAATTACATATAAAGAAAAAATTCCACCGAAACGGTGGAATTTTTCTATCTTTTCAGAAGTAAAAGAGAAAGCATAGTAAGTATGGAATTATTATCCCTGTCCTTTTCCGCAGCGATAAGAAGAATAAGACATATAAGTAAGGCATCCTCCGTATTTATACTGTTCAGAAGCTCTCTTACGGGTAAATTAAAATGCTTTTGCCCTGATGCTTCCAAATAAGGCTCGTTATTTGGGGCGTCTTGCGGAAGGATATCTTTTGTCTCTTCCGAAAGCGTTTCCTTTGCGGATTCCTCTTGAGCATCGGTTTCGGAGGAAGAAATTTCAATTACATCCGAGGGAGTGTCGTTGTTTTCCTGCTTGAACAGAGGAGAGTGGGAGGTTTTGACCCCGTTTTCGTAGGACGGTCTATGCTCCTTTACAGGTATATCGTCCTTTGCGTTATTAAATCTTACTCCGTTATAATTCTTGGGTATGTTAAATGGGCGGGTATACATATTTCACCTTGTCAGATTAACCAGAGTGGCAAGCTGCTCGAATTTCAGAATATTATCCACAAGTTCCCGCCTTTCCTTATTTAAAAAGGGCTTCAGTGCGCAGAGCAGGGCGGAGCTGTCCCCCATTGAACGGGAACGGGGCTTTACCGAGGCGTCCTTTAAGCTTTCATCGGCTTCAGGGGATTTTTCATCACCATGTGTGGGAGTTTTAACGTTTTCGCTGATGGCGGATATGATTTCCGGCAAGGCATCCTCCGCGCTTTCTCCCTTTTTGTTCTTAATTATACCGCTTATTTTTTCCATAAGCTCGGTATTTGAAAAAACGGAGGAAAGAACTTGGTTTACATTTTCATCCGCCATTATTTCTGCCCTCCCTTAAGTATCTCCATAGCCCTTATGATATCCTCGTTGGTTATGGACGAAAGAGCGCTTCTTATTTTACTCATATCCGAAGGTCTTTTCATATTTTTAAGAGCGTCGGTACCCGATTTTGATGCGGCGTATTGGAGGGTCTGCCATAGCCTGTCATCATTGAACTTCAGTATCATATTTATGGTTTTTTCATCAATTTTCATAGGTAACCTCCTTTTTCACTGTTATCATAATATGCGTAGGATACCGCACTTGACACGGAATTTTATTTATGGTATAGTATTACTGATGCTTACGGAGGTGATTTAATGAAGCTTCTTGTTTTTTCTGATTCCCACGGTAAGGGATATAAGATAGGCGATGCCATAAAATCTCATAAGGGTAATATAGATGCCGTTGTTTTCCTTGGCGACGGGCTTTCCGATATGGAAAGAATACGGGGCGAATATTCGGATATCCCGTTTTTTGCCGTCAGAGGAAATTGCGATTTTTTTGATTTCAGCGACACTCCCGAGGAGATATGCGTTAATTTCGGAGAAATTAAGGTGCTTTTGTGCCACGGACATAAATATGGAGTAAAATCCTCTCTTGGCAGAATTATGCTAAGAGCAAGGGAGCTTGAATGTAATGCCGTATTTTTCGGTCACACCCATACGCCCCTTGATTTTTCCGACTACATAATGGATAAAAGAATCCATCTTTTTAATCCGGGAAGCGTATATCAGGGCTCCTACGGAGTTGTGAATACGGCGGATAAGGTCCTTGTTTGCGGACACGGCGCTATCTAATTATTTTAATATAAATCTATAAAAGGTATTGAAC
>JAZQLK010000290.1:0-3272 GCA_045542635.1 Eubacteriales bacterium | reverse complement strand
TGCGGTATTCCCGTAAGGGTGGATTACGCCTCGGAATACAGATACAGAGCCCAAATACACGGAAAGAACGAGCTTGTAATAGTAATCAGCCAATCGGGGGAAACCGCAGATACGCTTTATGCAATGAGAGATGCAATGCGCGCGGGGGCGAGATCCCTTGCTATTGTAAACGTTGTAGGCTCGTCAATAGCGAGAGAGGCGGATCATACTATTTACACAATGGCTGGTCCTGAAATTGCAGTTGCAACAACAAAGGCATATACGGCGCAAATCTCAATATGCCAGCTTATTGCCATTGAGCTTGCAAGGGTTAAAGGAAAAATCAATTTGTCGAAATATATATATTTAATTGATGAAATAAGAAGCGTTCCGGATAAAATAAAGAAAATACTTGACGATAAGGAAAGAATACAGTGGTTTGCGTCGAAATTTGCAAGCGTTAAGGATGCCTTTATGATAGGCAGAGAGCTTGACTATGCAATTTGTCTTGAAGGAAGCCTTAAGATGAAGGAAATAAGCTATATCCATTCGGAGGCATATGCGGCGGGGGAATTGAAGCACGGCACCATAAGTCTTATTGAAAAGGGGACTCTCGTTATAGGAGTTCTTACTCAAAGCAACGTGTATGAAAAAACTCTAAGTAATCTTATTGAGGTGAAATCAAGAGGAGCGTATATTATGGGGCTTACGCCACTTGGAAATTATAGCATCGAGGACCACTGTAATTTTACTTTGTATATTCCAAAATGCGACGAGATTTTTTCGCCGATTCTCAGTGCCGTTCCCCTTCAGCTTTTGGGATACTATATGAGCGTTGCAAGAGGGCTTGACGTGGATAAGCCGAGAAATCTTGCAAAGAGTGTTACAGTCGAATAGAATATTTCCGAGGAAATAGAATATATTTTGTTCGTATATCTGAAATTTTCCGTTTACTTTGTCCGCATTTTAAAAATTATTTCAAGTGAACATCTTAACAAATGAACATTCGTTGTATTTAAAACCCGAATTATAATGCCTATAAAGCAAAACAAGGGTTTATTATAACAAATTTAAAGAAAAATGAAGGTTTTTTGAAATTTTTCTTGACAAAGGTAAAATAATGTGTTAACATTAGAACATCATAGAGGCGCATTTGGAAATCAGTAGGTTTATCCGCTAACCTGTGCGAAAGGGTTGGGTATTCCGAAAGGTTCGAATGCCGAAAGTTTGGGTCGCATCCATTCTTGGTTCTTCAAATAATATTTGCTGAACTGTCGTATTTTACGGAGAGCTATGTGTTTTAGTTTTATTATAGGCAACGCTGTTTTTTGTATGCCTGTATTTTGCTATATCACAGCGCTCGAGGTTTTTCGAGCGCTTTTTATATGTATTTTATGTAAAGTGAGGATATAATAATGAAGAAAACAATCTTTGAAGGTGCTGCAACCGCCCTTATCACACCCTTTGACGCTAACGGAAAGATAGATTATAAGAAATTTGCCGAGCTCGTTGAATTTCAAATAAGCGAGGGCATCAACGCTCTCGTTGTATGCGGTACAACCGGTGAAGCACCAACTCTTACTGACGATGAGCATAAGGATGCTATCAAGTTCGTTGTTGAGCAGACCGCGGGCAGAGTTCCCGTTATTGCAGGTACGGGTAGTAACGATACCGAATATGCCATTTGGCTTACAAAGTATGCTTGCGAGGTCGGAGCGGACGCTGTTCTCGTAGTAACACCTTACTACAATAAGGCTACACAGAAGGGTCTTATCCGTATGTATACCGAGATTGCAGACGCATCCACAAAGCCCGTTATCCTTTATAACGTGCCCTCCAGAACAGGCGTATCAATAGAGCCCTCCACTTATTTGGCTCTTGCCGATCATCCCAATATCGTTGCTATCAAGGAAGCAAACGGAAATATCAGTAAAATTGCGGAAACAGTAGCTCTTGTTGGTGATAAGCTTGATATTTACAGCGGTAACGATGATCAGATAGTACCTATTATGTCCTTGGGCGGCAAGGGCGTTATCTCCGTTCTTTCAAACGTATTGCCAAAGAAGACAGTTGAAATCTGCGATAAGTTCTTTTCCGGTGACGTTAAGGGCAGCTGCAAGCTTCAGCTTGACCTTCTTCCCTTGATCAATGCACTCTTCTGCGAGGTTAACCCCGTTCCCGTAAAGGCGGCTATGGCTCATATGGGATATACGGAGAACGTACTTCGCTCACCCCTCTATCCTATGGAGGATGCAAACGAGCAGAAGCTTCTTAACGCAATGAGAGCGCAGGGTGTAAACGTATGAAGATAATCCTTGTAGGCGCGAAGGGTATTATGGGCGGCCACGTAATAAACGCCGCAAATAAAGCGGGATTTGAGGTCTCCGCCCTCGTTGACTTGAAATGCGATCCCGAAATTACGGGAGAATATACGAAAATCTCCGATGTTAGGGAGAAGGCAGACGTAATTATTGATTTTTCCTTTCACGGACTTGTTAAGGAAATTACGGATTATGCAGTAGACACAGGCACTCCCATTATTGTGGCTACAACAGGTCACACCGACGAAGAGAGAGAAGTCATTAACGAGGCTTCAAAAAAGGTTGCCGTATTTTATTCCGGCAATATGTCTGTGGGAATTGCAACCCTTTGCGACGTTGTAAAGCGTGTTGTATCCGTATTCCCCAACGCAGACGTTGAAATTATTGAAACCCACCACGTAAGAAAGCTTGATGCTCCAAGCGGCACGGCTAAAATGCTCTTTAACTCCGTTAAGGAGGCAAGAGAGGACGCTTACGCGCATTACGGCAGAAGCGGAAACTGTAAGAGAGAAAAGAACGAAATCGGAATAAACTCTGTAAGAGTTGGTAATATCGTAGGTATTCACGAGGTTATTGTCGGTACTGACACCGAGCAGATAACCCTGAAGCACGAGGCTTACGACAGAGCGCTTTTTGCCGACGGCGCAATAAAGGCAGCCGAGTTTATGGCAGGTAAGGGCGCGGGACTTTATACAATGACGGAGCTTTTAAAGGGCTGATAAGAGGTAATTATGCTACACGAAAATTTATCGGTAAATGAAAAGGGACACCTTTGTATAGCAGGCAGAGATACTGTTGAGCTTGCTGAAAAATACGGCACACCCTTAATGGTAATGGACGAAAACAGAATAAGACGGAATATGCGTATTTACAATAACGCAATGAAAAAGTATTTCGGTGAAAGCTCCTTTCCCTTATTTGCAAGCAAGTCCTTTTCCTGTAAATATATATACCGTATAGCAAAGCAGGAGG
>JAZQLK010000289.1:0-6343 GCA_045542635.1 Eubacteriales bacterium | reverse complement strand
GACGGACTTGAGGGCTGTCAGCACTCCTTCTTTGAAATACTTTCAAACTCTATGGACGAGGCCCGTGAGGGCTACGGTAAGGTGATTACCGTTACAGTATACAAGGATCACACCATTGAGGTTGACGACCGCGGACGCGGCGTTCCTCTCGGATATAACGAAAAGGAAAAGCGTTACAACTGGGAGCTTATCTATTGCGAGCTTTACGCAGGAGGTAAGTACAACAACAACAGCGCAAACGGAGCCTATAAATTCTCCCTGGGCTTAAACGGTCTCGGCGCCTGCGCAACCCAGTATTCCTCGGAATTTATGGACGTTTACTCCTTCAAAAAGGACACAGTTTCCGAAATGCATTTCAAAAAGGGTAAGGCGATTGGCGAGCTTAAGGTTTCTCCCATTGAGGACAGAAAGCTCCAGCGCACAGGCACTCTTACCCGTTGGCGCCCCGATATCGAGGTATTTACGGATATCAAGATAAGCGAGGAGCATTTCAAGGAGGTTCTCCGTAAGCAGGCGGTGGTTAACAAGGGTATTAAGCTCATCCTTAAATATCAGCTTGACGCAAAGACCTTCTCCACGTCTGAATATCTTTACGAAAACGGAATCTCCGATTACATCGGCGAGATAACAGGCGGTCAGTCCTTGACTCCCCCCGTATTATGGACTCTTGAAACCAAGGGCCGTGACAGAGAGGATAAGGAGGAATACCAGCTCAATGCGGAGGTATCCTTCTGCGCGTCCACAACCGTAAGCAGGCTTGAGTATTATCACAACTCCAGCTTCCTTGAGCACGGAGGCGCCCCCGATAAGGCAGCTAAAAGAGCCTTCCTTGCGGAAATGGACAAGTATATTAAGGACAGAGGCAAGTACGGAAAGAATGAAAAAATAAGTATGGTTGATATTCTCGACTGTCTTGTGCTTGTTATAAATTCCGTTTCCACCCAAACCTCCTACGAGAACCAGACTAAAAAGGCTATCACAAATAAGTTTATAGAGGAGGCTCTTTGCGATTTCCTCCGCCGTAAGCTTTCGATTTACTTTACGGAAAATACGGCTATTGCCGATAAATTTGCGGACAGAGTGCTTCTTAATATGCGCTCCCGTGAGAAGGCTGAGGCTATCCGAGTTGACATCATAAATAAGAAGATCGCCCCCTCAAACGACCTTTCAAGCTCTGTTGAGAAGTTCGTTGCCTGCAAGAGCAAGGACCCGAACAAGCGAGAGGTTTATATAGTTGAGGGTGACTCCGCTCTTTCCTCCTGTGTCGGCGGACGCGATGCGGAATTTCAGGCGGTTATCCCCGTAAGAGGTAAGACCCTTAACTGTCTTAAAAGCTCCTATGAAAAGATCTTCAAGAGCGATATTATAGTCGACCTTCTTAAGGTTATCGGCTGCGGAGTTGAGGTAAAGACCAAGAAGGGAGAGGAGGCGACCTTCCGCCTAAACGACCTTAAGTGGCGCAGAATTATCATCTGTACCGATGCTGACGAGGACGGCTTCCAGATAAGAACCCTTCTTCTTACCATTTTCTTCCGTCTTTTGCCCACCCTTATCAAGGAGGGTAAGGTATTTATTGCGGAAACTCCCCTTTATGAGATCACCGTCAAGGATAAGTCCTATTTTGCCTTTGACGAAGCAGAAAAGGCAAAGCTTCTTGAAAAGCTTAAGGGACAGAAATATACTATCCAGCGTTCAAAGGGTCTTGGTGAAAACGATTCCGATATGATGTGGGAAACCACTATGAATCCCGAAACAAGACGTCTTATTCAGATCACCCCCGATGATGAAAACGCAACGAGAGTTATGTTTGAAACTCTCCTTGGCGACGATATTGTCGCAAGAAAGGAATTTATCGCTCTTAACAGCGCTAAATATATGGATAAGGCGGATATATGATTACCGATGCTGACATATTCTATATGAGAGAGGCTCTTTCCGAGGCTCGGGCGGCAGCGGCTGATGACGAGGTTCCCGTGGGAGCTGTTATGGTTCGTGACGGGGAGATAATCGCAAGGGCGAGAAACCGCAGAGAAAAGGATAAAAACCCCCTTTCCCACGCGGAAATCAAGATAATTAACGACACGTCCTCGGCTTTAGGCGGTTGGAGACTTACGCGCTGCACCCTCTACGTAACCCTTGAGCCCTGTCCTATGTGCGCGGGAGCTATTATAAATTCCCGTATTGAAAGAGTGGTTTTCGGAGCATATGACGAAAAGGCGGGAGCCTTCGGCACTATGCTTAACCTGACGGAATATCCTATTTTCAAGCCTGAAATTGAGGGCGGTGTTTTAAAAGAGGAATGCTCCTCCATACTTTCCGAGTTTTTTAAGAAAAAAAGAGGAAAATAACAAATTTTGTTTTGAAGAAAGGAGCTATATGGCATTACATATTCTCGACGAGGCAAACCGTTGCCTTGAATGTAAAAATCCCACCTGTATAAAGGGCTGTCCCATAGGCACGCCTATTCCGCAGGTTATAAAGCTGCTTAAGGACAACCGTCTTGACGAGGCCGGCAAGCTTCTTTTCTACAATAACCCCTTAACTACAATATGCAGTCTCATCTGCAATCACGAGAAGCAATGCGAGGGACACTGTGTTCTTGCAAAAAAGGGCAACCCCGTACACTTCTCCGCTATTGAAAGCTATATTTCCAACGCCTACGCTCCGAAAATGATAAAGGGACCCGCCAAGTCAAACGGTATGAAGGTGGCAATCGTGGGCTCCGGTCCTGCGGGACTTACCATCTCCATTATTCTCGCAAGATACGGCTACCAGGTTACGATTTTCGAAAGCAAGGATAAAATCGGCGGTATTTTAAGATACGGTATCCCGGAATTCCGTCTTCCCAAGAGGGTCCTCGAGGATCTGCAGTACAGACATATCGAGCTTAAGGGAATTAAAATTAGACCCAATATCCGTATAGGCGACGCTATCGGCATTGAGGATCTGTTCCGTGACGGCTACAAGGCTATATTTATAGGAACGGGTGTCTGGCGCGCAAACGCCTTGCACATCAAGGGAGAAACCCTTGGCAACGTTCATTTTGCCATAAACTACCTTACAAATCCCGACGTTTACAGGCTTGGGGATAAGGTCACCATAATAGGCGCGGGAAATGCCGCTATGGACGTGGCGAGAACCGCTATACGTAAGGGCAGCGCCGAGGTCACCTGCTTCTCCATTACGGAAAAGGTGGCGGCAAGCGAGTACGAATACAAGTACGCAAGGCTTGAGGGCGTAAAATTCGAATACAGTCTTAAGCCTGTGGAGATACGTGAGGACGGAGTTGTATTCCGCAAGGTTACAGAGGATGAAAACGGCATTTTCGAGGAGATACCCGACAGCGACGTATTCTACCCCTCCACCTCCGTTATAATCGCCATAAGCCAGGGTCCGAGAAACGTAATAGTAAACTCCACAACGGGGCTTAACGTAAACGATCGCGGACTTTTAAGGGCTGACAGTAACGGCTTTACAAGCCGCGAGGGTATCTTCGCATCCGGCGACGTGGTAAGCGGCGCAAGAAGCGTTGTAGAAGCCGTTGCCCACAGTAAAATAGTGGCGGAGAGTATGCATAAATATATGCAGAGCCTTCCAAAGGAAAGCTCCGACACAGTATCAAAATAAAAACATCCCGACGGAATTACAAACACTCCGTCGGGTTTTTTATTCATCCTTCTTCTTGTCTTCAAGCTGGGCTCTTATTTTTTCCATTTTCAGCTGATGCTTCTTTTTTCTGTGCGCTCTGTCCCTTCTTTTTTTCGTTTCCTCCACTATCGTTATTACGTGGGGAAGGCAAGCAAGTACGGTAAAAATTCCGCAAGGAATAAGAAATGCGCCAAAGGTTTGAAAATGTCTTTTAATTAAATAATCGTTATCGTAAATAAGAACTCCGTCAACGGAAAGATAAGCCGTTTTCCGTCCTCCGTTTATGGTATGAGCGTCCACCGAGCCGATTTCAACCATGCTTCCCACAAGCTGTGGTGACACGTTGAATATATCCTGCGAGTTCATCACGATATACTCTTCTCCGTTTGAAAGAGTTATATATAGAGATTTCGTTTTGAAACGCCGATGGATTCCTCCCTTTACCCATCTGTAGGACACGCATTCACCCTCGGAATAGGTTATATTTTTCTCCGAGTAAATAGGATCTATAAGCCACGATGTCGCATATGACGCCATTGCGGCAAGCAGTATATATAAAATGATACGTGTGATCGCTTTTTTCATTTTTCCTCAATAAGGGCGCCCACGTCAACGCTTAACGCCTTTGCTATTGCGTATAGCTCAATATCCGTAACCGTACGGGAATAGTCCTCGATTCTTGATATGGAGCCGCGACAAATAATGACCCCGTAATACTCAAGAGCCCTTGAAACAGTAATTTGGGAAACTCCCTTTTCCCGTCTTATTCTTTTAAGGTTGCCGCCTATCATATTCATTTTCGGTCCTTCTGTTTTTCTTGCCATAAGCGCCTCCGTTTTTTCTTAATTATACCATTTTGCTAATAAAAAGTCAACGCTTGTCCTGTCATAGGACAGCTTTTTCTAATCTTGCTTTATCTGATCCCTCTTGTCTTATGATAGGACAACGGGTTCTAAAATTTTTAAATTTCGAAATAACCTTTTTGTCCTGTCATAGGACAAGTCCTTTAAAAGCCATACTGAATAATGATGGTTGTATGGTATTGTCCTGTCATAGGACAAACACTTTGAAACCAATACCGAATAAAGACGCTTGCATTGTAGTTGTCCTGTCATAGGACAAGACTTGTAATATTATATCTTGATTTTGATCTTATACATCACGTTGTCTTATCATAGGACAGCAAGATATTAAAAGCAAATTGACGAATACTTGTCCTATGGCAGGACAAGTGTACGAAAAATTATGTGAATTTCAAGCATTTGTCCTATGGCAGGACAAATGTTTAAAAAGCTGAACTATAAAAACTACTTATACATCGGTTGTCCTGTCATAGGACAAATTCTATAAAAGCCATACTGAATAATGATGGTCGTATGGTATTGTCCTCTCATAGGACAACCTTTTCAACGCCGGGCGCTTTTGCAAGGCTGAGGGCGAGAAATAAAAATATATTTAATAGGCTTAAGGCATTTATCGAGTCTGCACACGATAATTCCACGTCCAAGGAAGGCAAAAAGGCTCTTAATAAGGTGCTTATGAGCACTGAGATTTCCTTGCACCGGTAAAACTCGAGGTAAAAGAATTCAGAGATAAGCAAAACACATTGTATGTGGCTATTTCTCTTAATAAAATAAAAAAGGCAGAACTATACGCACGAGGGGATATCGAAAACGGCGTTACCCAACGCACTCGCTCTACCACTATTAGTATATCAAAACTTTTCGAAAAAATCAACCCTTCTGATAAAAAGCTTTATCAAATATATTCCTAATAGCTTCTTGAATAAAAAACAACTTAAGGCAAAAGAGGAGGCTTTAGAAGAGGACAGAATAAATGATGAAAAAAGGGCAAATAATTTCAGGACATAATAATCATAAGGGAAGAGAATACGATACAGTTACGATAGGAGCTAAAATAGAAATAAATACAAATATTGCTATTGTAGGGGCAGTAGTTACCAAAATAGACAATAGGAACAAGTATAGAGTACATAGAGTGTTAATGCCAGAAGGATCCGAATTAATTTTTGATGATAAAAAAACAGATGCAGAACCTACATCCGGCGAACCCTTGCCAAAAGACAAACGCGCGCCCATCAGTTCTGCATCTGTAAATATTATACCCGAAAATTCCGAAAATGTCAATGTGCTTTTTCACAGTCCTGTTGTCCTTTCATAGGACAAGTCCTTTAAAAGTCATACTGAATAATGATGGTTGTATGGTAGTTGTCCTCTCATAGGACAAACGCTTTAAAACCAATACAGAATGAAGATGCTTGCATTGTAGTTGTCCTCTCATAGGACAACCTTTTCAACGTCGGGCGCTCTTGCAAGGCTGAGGGCGAGAAATAAAAACATCCCGACGGAATTACAAACACTCCGTCGGGAATTTTTGTTATTCAAATGACATTTATGCAACGCGAAGAAACGTCCATTCAGGAGAATTCTGCATTTACTCCTTATACGCTCCCCAGGCGGTATTCCAATCCTCTATGGTATTGAGTGCGTCTGGCTCGTATTTTGCATAAGCGTCTGTAAATCTGTTTTTATTTGCTCTGTGAGACTCGTTTAATACGTCTCCTAAAATGGTTTTAAACCGTACCGCCGTACCCGGATCGTATATGATATTTGGGAATATGTAATCTTTAAGCATTTCAATATCGTTACCGTCCACAAGCTGCTCCGCCTTCTGT
>JAZQLK010000288.1:0-8527 GCA_045542635.1 Eubacteriales bacterium | reverse complement strand
GTAACGGGAATCCAGACTATGAATTTCAACACATTGTACCAGCTTTGCGCTGATTTAAGAGATAGAAAGTACATAGTAGATAATGCAGATAAGCTTTTGTTTGTTCCCGATCTTCTTAACTATTTTCTTACCGGCGAAAAGCTTACCGAGTATACAATAGCTTCAACAGGTGCTATTATTGACGCGAAGGAAAGAAGAATAGCCTTTGACCTTCTTAACAAATTTGGAATAAGAAATGATATATTCTGCGACCTCGTAATGCCCGGTAACAGAATTGGCAAGCTTTCTAAGGGATTGCGTGATGAGATAGGTGAAATCGGCGCTGATGTTGTAAACGTTGCGGCACATGATACGGCAAGCGCCGTTATTGCGGTACCCGCAAAGAAGGGTGACGATTTCGTATATATCAGTAGCGGAACCTGGTCTCTTATGGGTGTTGAATGCGATGAGCCCGTTATTACTAAAGAATCTATGGAATATAACCTTACAAACGAGGGCGGAGCAGAAAGAAAGATCAGATTCTTAAAGAATATTATGGGTCTTTGGCTTGAGCAGGAATCAAGAAGACAGTGGAAGAGAGAGGGACTTGATATTTCCTTCGATGAACTTACCGCAAAGGCTCTTGAATCCAAGCCTTTCCAGTGCTTTATAGATCCTAACAACCAGCTCTTTAATCCTCAGGGCGATATGCCTTCAAGAATCAGAGAATTCTGTAAGAAGACGGGACAGCACGTTCCCGAAACCATCGGTGAGGTTGTAAGATGTATTTTCGAAAGCCTTGTTCTTTGCTACAGACAGACAATCGAGTCTATCGAAAATATGACAGGTAAGCATTATAACTCCATAAACATAGTTGGCGGAGGCACAAAGGAAGCCATTCTTTGTCAGTATGCTGCGGATGCTTCTAACAGAGTTGTGTATGCAGGCCCCGTTGAAGCAACCGCTATCGGTAATATTTCTATGCAGGCTATCTCCTCCGGTGAAATCAAGAATATAGCCGAGGCAAGAGAGGTTGTAAGAAATTCATTCGAAATCAAGATTTATGAGCCTCATCACACCGAAGCTTGGGATGAAGCTTACAATAGATATTTGTCAATTTGCGGAAAGGAAATTTGAATATGAGTAAAATGTACGAGTTTGCTAAAGAAGCATACGCAAAAATAGGTATTGACACAGATGCCGTAATTACAAAAATGAAGAAGGTTCCCATTTCAATTCAGTGCTGGCAGGGTGACGACGTTAAGGGCTTTGAAAGCAAGGGACCCTTGACCGGTGGTATCCAGACAACAGGCGATTATCCCGGAGCTGCGCGTAATATTGAGGAGCTTAAGGCTGACTTTGATAAGGCCGCTTCTATGATTCCCGGTAAGAAGAAGATTTGTCTCCACGCTATTTATCTTGATAACAAGGGTGAGACTGTTCCCAGAGATCAGATTAAGCCCGAGCATTATGAAACCTGGATCAAATGGGCAAAGGAGAGAGGATACGGCTTGAACCTTGACCCTACCTGCTTCTCACATCCTTATTCCGCAGACGGTTTTACACTTAGCCATCACGATGAAAAGATCCGCAAATTCTGGATCGACCACGTTATCGCTACAAGAAAGATTGCGGAATACATCGGTAAGGAAATGGGCGAGGTTTGTGCAAGTAACTACTGGATCCCCGATGGCTTCAAGGATATTCCCGTTGACAGAAACGGATACAGAAAGCGTCTCGAGGACTCACTTAACCAGATTTTTGCAGTACCCGTAGATCCTAAGTATAATATTGCTGCTCTTGAAGGTAAGGTTTTCGGTATCGGCGCAGAAAGCTGCACAATCGGTTCTAACGATTTTTATCTCGGATATTGCGCTAAGAATGGACAATATCTCACACTTGATGCAGGTCATTTCCATCCTACCGAGGTTATTTCCGATAAGATAAGCACAGGTCTTCAGTTCACACCCGGTCTTTTGCTTCACGTTTCCCGTCCGGTAAGATGGGATAGCGACCATGTTGTTATTTTTGACGACGAGCTTAAGGCTATCGCACAGGAAATCGTAAGAAGCGGCGAAATGGATAGAATACTTATTGGTCTTGACTTCTTTGACGCAAGCATTAACAGAATCGCAGCTTGGGTAATCGGTGCACGCAATATTCAGAAGGCGCTTCTTTTCGCAATGCTTGAACCTACTGAAATGCTCAAGAAATTCGAGCTTGATATGGATTATACATCTCGTCTTGCTTGGCTTGAGGAGCTTAAGTCTATGCCCTTTGAGGCTGTATGGGATCAGTATTGTGAGGAATGTGGAGTTCCTACAGGCGCTGATTGGATAAAGGAAGTTAAGGAATACGAAAAGGAAGTTCTTTTGAAACGATAATTTATGTACACAAACACCGTTTTTCCAACGGTGTTTGTCATGTTTCTATTAAAATTGCTGATTTTTAAATATTTTAATAAAATTCACCTATTGTCATTGAAAATGTGATAAAATATAATCTGTAAAAATTGACATTAACTTAATATTGGGGGTAAATAGATATGAATAATTATAATGGAGAATTGAAGGTTATTGGTATGAGAGGCTGCGAGCAATTCGCGAACCAAGTTGATTCATACCTTAAAAGATGGAGAAAGAAGGATTCTACGTTTATTGCTGATACACAGTGTCCCAGATTCGGCTCCGGTGAAGCAAAGGCTCTTATCAACGAGTCTATGAGAGGACTTGATCTATATATCATTTCCGACTGCTTTAACTATGGTGTAACTTATAAGATGTACGGTATGCAGGTTCCTATGAGTCCTGACGATCATTTTCAGGATCTTAAGAGAATTATAGCTGCAACGGGCGGTAAGACGAAAAGAATCACAGTTATTATGCCTATGCTTTATGAAGGCAGACAGCATAAGCGCTGCGCAAGAGAATCACTTGACTGCGCAGTAGGTCTTCAGGAACTCGTAAATATGGGTGTTTCCAATATCATTACCTTTGATGCTCACGATCCTAGAGTTCAGAATGCTATCCCCTTGAACGGCTTTGACAGCGTAAGACCTACTTATCAGATGCTTAAGGCTCTTATGAATAATATTCCCGATATTAAGATAGACAAAGACAATCTTATGGTAGTTTCTCCCGACGAGGGCGCCATCGGTCGTTCTATGTATATTGCTTCCGTATGCGGAATCGAGCTTGGTATGTTCTACAAGAGAAGAAACTATTCCGTTATTGTGGACGGTAAAAATCCCATAGAAGCTCACGAATATCTTGGTAAGGATCTTCATGGCAAGGACGTTATCGTTGTTGACGATATGATTTCATCCGGAGACTCTATGATTGACGTTTCCTTGCAGCTTAAGCAGAGAGGCGCAAAGAGAGTATTCGTATTCTCAACATTTGCTCTCTTCTGTAACGGTCTTGATAAGTTCGATAAGGCTTACAAGGATGGTATTTTCGATAAGATATTCGCAACAAACCTTACATATCATCCTGAGGAAGTTCTTTCCAGAGAATGGTACTGTAACGTAAATATGAGCAAATACGTATCCTACATTATTGATACTCTTAATAAGGATAGCTCAATCAGCGATCTTCTTAACCCTGTTAAGAAAATTCACGCTTTACTTGACAAGTATAGCACAAATTCCAATATTGAAGAGGACTAAAGCAGTAAATGAATAATTTCAAAAAAGCAGTTTCCAAGGACCTTTTTCAATGCATAAAGGAGCTTTCACCCGAAGCAGCTATCACTGAAGCTGATATACTTGGTATGTTTGAATACCCTCCGGATTCAAGCTTGGGTGATATAGCTTTTCCGTGCTTTAAGCTAAGCAGAATTTTAAGAAAGGCTCCTGCCGTTATAGCTCAGATGATTGCCAGAGAATTCAAATCCAAGGTTGTATCAAGAGTAGAATCTATTAACGGTTATTTAAATATTTTTGTTTCGAATACCTATCTCATAGAAAATGTGTTGGTTAGAATAGAGAATGAGGGTGAAAAATACGGCTCTGACGGCTCAGGCATCGGTAAGGTTGCTGTATTTGACTATTCATCTCCCAACGTTGCCAAGCCCTTTCATATAGGTCATCTTGGAACAACGGTTATCGGTCATTCCCTTAAAATGCTTCACAAATTCCAAGGATACGAATGCGTCGGTATCAACTATCTCGGCGACTGGGGTACACAGTTCGGTAAGCTTATTGTTGCTTATAATATGTGGGGCAATAAGGAAACGGTTGAAGAAAAGGGCGTTGATGAGCTTGTGGCTCTTTACGTGAAATTCCACGAAGAGGCCGAAAAGGATGTAACCTTGAATCAAAAGGCAAGAGATGAATTTACCAAGCTTGAGCATAATGATGAAACAAACATTGCTCTTTGGAAGTGGTTCGTTGAAATCAGCCTTAAGGAATATAAAAGAACTTACAATCAGCTTGGTATCGAGTTTGACAGCTATAAGGGTGAAAGCTTTTATACAGATAAAATGCCTGCTCAGATAGATAAGCTTCGAGAAATGAATCTTCTCAAGATAGATGATGGTGCATCAATTGTCGATCTTGAAAAATACAATATGCCTCCTTGTCTTATTCTCAAAAAGGATGGCTCTACGCTTTATCCTACAAGAGATATTGCGGCGGCTGTATACCGTAAGAACACTTACAATTTTGATAAGTGTATATACGTAACGTCTGCAGGACAGAGCTTACATTTTGCTCAGTGGTTCAAGGTTGTTGAGCTTATGGGCTATGATTGGCACAATCAGCTTGTTCACGTTCCTTACGGAACAGTAAGCATCAACGGAGAAAAGCTTGCTACAAGAACGGGTAATGTTATTCTTTTGAAGGATCTTTTCTCAACCGCTATTGATAAGGTTAAAGAAATTATAAATGAAAAGAATCCTAACCTTCCCGATAAGGACAATGTAGCTGAAGCGGTAGGTGTTGGTTCGGTAATATTCTATTATCTTTACAATAACAGAATTAAGGATATAAACTTTATAATGAAGGATGCCTTAAGCTTTGACGGTAATACCGGTCCTTACGCTCAGTATACATACGCGCGTACATGCGGTATTCTTGAAAAGGCAGAAGGTATTGACTTATCTGCAAACGCTCCTATTTTAACAAGCACCGAGGAAACAGAGCTTTTAAAGGTACTTTCTAAATTCAATGAAGCGGTAAAAAATGCTATAAAGGAATATGAGCCATCTGTAATAACAAGATACATTATAGACGTATGCTCAGCATTTAATAAATTCTATCATAACTGCCAGATAGTTTCAGCAGAGGATGAAGCAGTAAAAGCAACTCGCGTAAGATTAACAGCGGCAGTGAAAACTGTGCTTGGCTCCGCGTTTGAGCTTATCTGTATAAAGAAAACAGAAAAAATTTAATTTCAAGAGGTTATTATGTCAGGACATAGCAAATGGAAAAATATAATGCATAAAAAAGAGAAGACCGATGCCCAGAAGGCAAAGATCTTCACAAAAATTGGTAAAGAAATGGCTATTGCAGTTAAGGAAGGCGGTCCCGATCCTGCCGTTAACTCTAAGCTTGCTCAGCTTATAACAAAGGCGAAAGCAAATAACGTTCCTAACGATAACATTGAAAGAACAATTAAGAAAGCAAGCTCATCTGATGCTGCATCTCTTGAGGAAATGAGATATGAGGGCTACGGTCCCGCAGGCGTTGCCGTTATCGTAATGGCGGCTACGGATAATACAAACCGCACCACACCTGAAATCCGTTCATATTTCAGTAAATATAAGGGAAATCTTGGCACTACAGGTTGCGTAGGCTATCTTTTCGAGGATAAGGGTGTAATTATGTTCTCAAAGGAAGAAGGATATGACGAGGATACTTTAATGGAAGCTTCCTTGGAGGCAGGCGCTGCTGACTTTATATCTGATGATGACGCATATATAGTATATACAGAGGATAGTGACCTTGAGGCAGTTGCCGAGGCAATTGAGCAGGCAGGCTTTAAGTACGTTTCCGCAGAGCACGATAAGATCCCTTCAACCTACGTTACTCTTGAAAATGAGGATGATATTAAGTATATGAATTTACTTATTGAGCATCTTGAAGACAATGATGACGTAACAGAGGTTTACCATAACTGGGAAAACTGCGACTAAAAATTTAAAAGCGGTGCATTGCACCGCTTTTTTTATATTCTTGAGACAATAATTTCTACGTTACCGGTAATCTTGTAATCACCAAGATTTGCGGGAATAAAATAGCTATCACCCTTAACTAAGGAAAATTCCTCGCCATTACAGATAATTTTTCCGTCACCCTCAAGGCAGAGAACAGAATTAAAGCTTTCCTTATCTGCATTGAGCGCAATTTCAGTACTTACGTTATATTTATTAACGGTAAAGAACTCGCAGGAAGCAAGACAGGTAGATGTTTTTTCACCCTTTGAATATCTTATTTTATCAATATCATATTCACTCTTATTTACAATAACGTTAAGAGCATCTGTTATGTGAAGCTCTCTTGGCTTTCCGTCATTACCAAGTCTGTTGTAATCGTAAACTCTGTATGTAATATTAGAATTCTGCTGTATTTCTGCAAGTAAAATACCTGCTCCGATAGCGTGTACAAGACCTGAAGGAATAAAGAATACGTCACCCTTCTTTACAGTTACGTAGTTGAGTTGATCCTCAACGGTTCCGTTTGCAATAGCCTCGCCAAGTGATTTAACGTCGTATCCGGGCTTCAAGCCGTAAACTAATTTAGCGCCGGGCTTTGCGTCAATAACGTACCACATCTCAGTTTTACCAAGACTATTTGCCTTTTCAAGAGCGTATTCGTCATCGGGATGAACCTGAATAGAAAGGTTATCCTCCGCGTCTATAAATTTAATAAGAAGAGGGAAGCGGTCAAGCTCCTTATCGGTAACAACAGAGAATCCGTTTTTTTCGATATAGGACTCCATTGTCATTCCGTCAAATTCACCGCCACAAACGGTATTCATACCGTCATTTCTTACGGTTAATTCCCAGCTTTCAGCAATATTTTTAAGATCTGATACCTTATTATATTCAGTTTTAAGCTTATTTCCGCCCCAAATAATTTCCTTACAAACAGGATTTAATTTAATCGGCTTTAACATTCTATTAAATCTCCTTAAAGTATATATTTACATAGATATTTTAATATAAAAGAGAAGAAAAGTCAATATAAAAAAGCGGAGAATATATCTCCGCTTAATTTTATTTGATTTCTACTGT
Source organism: Eubacteriales bacterium (assembly GCA_045542635.1). Classification (GTDB taxonomy): domain Bacteria; phylum Bacillota; class Clostridia; order Oscillospirales; family CAG-272; genus RGIG2000. Next base: position 1,312 of record JAZQLK010000288.1, on the reverse strand, counting down.
AACTTTTCTGTCATCAATCTTTGCAACAGTTTTCATAACAGTACGCATTGCCTTGGCAATTTTGCCGTGTTTACCTATAACCATGCCTACGTCTTCTTCAGCAACTGTTAATGTTAAAAGAACATCGTTTCCTTCAACCTTTTCTACAATCTGAACCTGATCGGGATGATCAACGATAGATTTTACAATATTACCAAGAACTGTGCTTAAATTTATCATATGCACACCTTGATTATTCGTAAAAATAATCACCTTTCTTTAATTGGAAGTAGATTATTTAACAATACCGCTCTTCTTAAGAATAGACTTTACAGTTTCTGTGGGCTGTGCGCCGTCGTTCAACCACTTTTCAGCCTTTGCTGTATCGATCTTGATTTCAGCGGGGTTAGTCAAGGGGTTGTAGTAACCGATTTCGTCGATAAACTTACCATCTCTGGGTGATCTTTCGTCTGCAACGATTACACGGTAAAAGGGAGCCTTCTTTGCGCCCATTCTCTTAAGTCTGATTTTAACTGCCATTTTTGTTTCCTCCATAAAATGTTTTGTTTTATTTATTATTTTTATTATAATTAGAATTTAAAGGGCATTTTTCTTCTGCCAAATCCTCCAAGTAAGCCGCCCATCTTACCGGAAGCCATTTGCTTCATCATTTTCTTCATCTGTTCAAATTGCTTGAGAAGCTTATTGATTTCTTCAACCGAGGTACCGCTACCTGCCGCAATTCTTTTTTTGCGAGAGGAGTTAATTATATCGGGGTTAACTCTTTCCTTTGGTGTCATAGAAAGGATAATTGCTTCCGTACGGGCAAGAGCACCCTCGTCAACCTTTGCATCCTTCATAGCCGCGGTATTCATACCTGGAATCATACCCATAAGGCTTTCAAGAGAACCCATCTTCTTAAGCTGCGCAAGCTGATCGAGATAATCGGTGAGAGTAAAAGTATTCTGTCTCATCTTTTTCTCAAGCTCTTCAGCCTTTTTCTTATCGAAATTTTCTTCAGCCTTTTCAATAAGAGAGAGCACGTCACCCATACCAAGGATACGGCTTGCCATTCTGTCCGGATGGAAAACATCCAGATCCTGAAGCTTTTCACCGACACCTATAAACTTAATAGGTTTACCTGTAACTGCTCTTGCTGAAAGAGCCGCACCGCCACGGGTATCACCGTCAAGCTTTGTAAGAACGAGACCGTCTATACCAAGTGCATCATTAAAACTTGAAGCAACTGTTACTGCATCCTGACCCAGCATAGAATCAATAACAAGGAAGTCGGATCGTAGCCATGTCGTTCTGTGAGCCAAGGAGTTGTTCC
>JAZQLK010000287.1:0-12336 GCA_045542635.1 Eubacteriales bacterium | reverse complement strand
GAAGGATGCAGGCATCCGTGACGGAAGCATTGTATTCGTCAAAAAGCAGCCCACCGTTGAAAACGGACAGATTGCCGTTGTGCTTATTGAGGACGAGGCGACTCTTAAGCGCGTATATTTTGATAAGGATAATAAGAGAATGATATTAAACCCCGCCAACCCCGCCTACGCCCCCATTGTGGTTGACTCCGCCCAGCTTGAAAGCGGATGCGTGCGTATTCTCGGCAAGGCGGTAATGTGTCAGTTCAGGATAAATTAAGGAGGGCTATATGGGGTTTTTATTACCGTCCTTTAAGCGCTCAATAGATTGTGGGAAAAGCTCGAATCAGGCAATTGAGTTATTAAAAAGTCAGGTTGATTCGGGTATGTCGGTAGGCAATAAAAAAAGCTCCCTTGCGGGTACTGTCAACGTAAACAAAAAGCGATTTAGCATAAGAGAAAATTCGGTCGCTAACAGGTTTTACCACCCCACCGTATACGGCGAAATATCCGATACGGAAAAGGGCTGTAGCGTATCCCTGGACTTTTGCGTAAGGAAGGAATGCTATCTTTTTCAGATAATGGTATACGCAGTATTTATAGTTGCCTTACTCATCATAGCAGTATCCTCAATTGTAGATAAAGCACATCCCGATTACGGCTTTCTTGCAATACTCTCCCTTGCTTTTCTTTTAAGTCAGGGGATTTTACGAACACGCTTTAACGCCTCCGCCGAAAGAACCGTAAAGGAGCTTGAAAGAATATTAAACAGGAAGGAGAAATAACTGTGGGATTATTTTTACCATCGGATAAATTTACGGTTACGTCGCAAAGAAGCCGAGAGGAAGTGTCAACAAATCTTCGTATAAACGTTCAAAAGCGTTGGAGCTTTGATACAGAGTACGGAGCCTTTATTGGTAAGGTAAGCGATACGGATTTTAAAATACGGGCAAACTCTCATACAACGCTTATAAGAAATTCCTTTGGCGCAGTTATAGAGGGAGCCTTTACCGATACGGAGGAGGGCTGCCGTACAGACGGGAGGATAAGACTACCGATTTCCCAAATTATTTTCCAGATATCTTGGCTTATATTCTTTACCCTTGTTATCCTTGTGGGAATTGTAAGTATGATAAGCGAGGGCTTCGAAATGATATTTATACCCATAGGCGCTATACTAATGATTGCTGTCGGTACAGCCTTGGCTCATATAGGTTATCGCCTGTCTGCTAAAAAGGCAAAGGAGCGTTTAATAGAGCTTTTGTCTTAAAAAAACCGTAACGGAGTGAAAAAATGACTACATTTAAGATAGATAATATACTTAAGGTATCGAGAATATGTATAGGAGCGGACCATTTCGGCACATCGGTGGATAATAAAACCGCGGAAAGAATACTTGACGAATACGTTGAGCGGGGCGGTAATTTTATCGACACGGCAAACGTATACGGAAAATGGGTAGCCGGCGCAGGTAATGCAAGCGAAAAATTCCTTGGGGAGTGGCTGAAAAGCACTAAAAAGCAGGTGGTTATTGCCACAAAGGGCGCTCATTATAATTTTGACTCCCCAACCGTTATGCGCCTTGACAAAAAAGACATTCGCGCCGACCTTGAGGAAAGCTTAACCGCCCTCAAAAGAGATTGTATTGACTTTTATTGGCTCCACAGGGATGACACGTCAAAGCCTATTGGCGAAATTCTTGAAACAATGGAGGATTTCCGCCGCGAGGGTAAGATCTTACTTTACGGCGCATCCAATTTTACAGGCGAAAGACTGTATCTGGCGGAGAAATACGCAAGGGAGCATAATATACGGGGCTTTAGCGCCGTTTCAAATCAGCATAGCGTAGCATCCGTAAACCGCGGCTTTAACACAAATCCCGACACGTCCCTTGTAATTCACGGAAAAAGCGAGGAAAAATTCCATATGGAAACGGGTATTCCCTTGATTCCGTATCAATCCACCGCCCGTGGATATTTTGCCAAAATGGCGGCAGGAGTGTCTGTTTCTCCCGAGCTTATCCGCGCTTACGATAATGAGGAAACAAGAAAATCCTACGAAAGAGTTCTTGCCTTGGCAGAGGAAAGCTCCTGCTCCGTCCAAGCCGCATCGCTGATCTGTTTAACGAAAGCGCCTTACCCCGTCCTTCCCATCACCAGCGTAAAGAAAATCGAACACCTCCCCGCCCTTTTTGAGGCGATGGAGAGGATTTAGGGGCGCACACATTACATCAACTTTAAACAATCAAAAAGGAAGATGCGTTTGCATCTTCCTTTTTGCTATGCTCTTTAGTTGTATTTTGCTTTGCAAAGTGATATTACTTCGTAGTGATATTTACGCTTGGCGTAAGTTTTATATTTCTTCAAGGAAGAAGCGTTCTGCAAACCTTAATCGGTTCGCCTCGCAAACCGATTAAGGTTTGCAGGTGCCGCAAGGAGAATACCCCTCATTAATCAAGGTAAGGCGGTTGCACGTCCTCTCCTCTCTGTTCTCGGGCTTGATGTCGTTGCCGCAGCTACTGCCTGATTTATGGAATTTCTTGCTGTTTTTATTAAGAACGTAGGTTATTGTATCGGGGTTCTGGGTGGTTACGTCCTCGGGCTTGGGAGCGTCACCCGAGAGCCAGTTTTCGCCTGTGGCGTAGTTGATCTCAATACCCGGCTGAACGTTATAGGCGTACACGTTAAAGGAGATACCCTCGCCCTCGTCTTCAACGGAATAGCCCTCCATATGGATTCCGCTGGGAACAAGATTGTTGCCGTCGTAGATGGGAGTTACACGGAACATAACGTGGTTCTTCGTTTCCTTAACGTAGTCGGCAATCATATTTTCAAAGGGGAGCATACCCTCGATATTAAGATATCTTGTGCCTGTTACAAGGTTCTTGTTATTTGCGTTTTCGCCTGCAAGCTGGAAGCCTATCAAGTGGCATCTGTTATATATGTAGCCGCCCTCAACAAGGTCCGTATCATACTTATGGTTGTTGCTCTTACCGTTATATTTCCAGCCCGAGGGAGTTACGGAGCCTATTTCCTCTCTGTCCTCCGTGGGCATAAGGTCAACACCGATGCAGGCGTGGGTAACTCCGCATCTGCCGAGAGAGTCAAGGTCGCTGTAGAACTCGTAGGACGTTGTTGTAATTTCATCATCCGTAAAGGTGGGAACGCCGCCGTTTAAGTATACGTACGCCTTATTGGTAAAGGCCGGCACGTTTTCACCGTTTATTGTAATGTTACTTGGACCTGTAGGAGTATTCGACGTTGTGGTTGTGTCATCGCCGAGTATTCCTTCAAGAAGCTGACAGGAGGTCAAGGACATTACAATGACCATTATAAGGGCGATTAAGGATAAAATTTTTCTTTTCATTTAGTGTATACCTCCTTGGTAATCTTTTCGTGGGAGGAGCCTGCAAACTCGGTTACGGACTTAAGCGCATAGCCCTCCATATTCAAATCAAAGTAGAAATCCCCGGGGTAGTGTCTGTTCCAACGGTAAATTACTACCTCATCAATCTCCTTTTTATATTCTGCTAAGGAGCAGTTTTCAATAAAGCAAACGCTGTTGCGTTTAGCCGCCTTCAAGGGCTCATCCTTTATTTTGAGCTTAACGTCCAAGCCGTCAAAAAGCTTTTCCGAATAGGGGGAAATATAAAGCTTTTCTCCGTTAAGATCGGATACCACATCCGATATAAGGACACTGTCTCTGCTCTGTCGGCGGTTATTGAACATCATACCAAGTCTTTCATCAAGACAAACTATAACCTTCATTTATTCCTCCTTGAATTTTATTTCCACGCATTTTGCAACGGGAATACTGTATAAAAGTACCCTTGAAATTTTTCTTTCAAGCATCATTTCGCAGGCTTTTTTATAATACGTAAGCTGATTTTTGTGACGCTCCGTTAAAACCTGACGGTAATTTTCCTCGTTTACACTATCCGTTTTATAGTCAACGAGAACGATTTCTCCGTCCTCTGTTTCATAGATACAGTCGATAACGCCCTGTACCAAAGCCTTCTCCCCGTCAAATTCATCGGTGGCGGAAAGCTCGGAGGCGTCAAGAAGCACGTTAAAGCGGAATTCTCTCACAACACGCTTGGCGTTTTTAAGGCTTTCAAAAAGCTCGGAGCTTTTAAACGCCTCAAGATATTTTACGTTTACAAGCCTTGAAACACTCTCCGATATAAATTTTTCCTTAAGAAGTCTTTGAAGCTCCTGCTTCGCCCCGTTTTTGTACAGAGAGTCAAAATCGCAGAACTGCATAAACAAATGGGTTGCGGTTCCTACCTCCGCCCCCGTACGCTTTATCTGCCCCTCGCTTAAAAAGGCGGGGTACGTGTCGATAGAGGTCTTTTGCTCCACCTCCTCGTTCTCCGTTCCGTCGAGGATTGTGGGGGTGAGCCTGGATACGGAAAGCTTGGATGGAATCTTATTTAAACGGCTGTTTCCGTAGGTGTACTCAAAGCGCTTTTTAAGTATCTCCTTGACCTTGTAAACATCCTCCTCGGTATAATACGCGTTGAGGGTATTCTCTGACGCTATCTTCTCCATATCATTATATCCGTCAATTACGGTAAGATTGAAGCAATCCTTGGGTGTGGCGCAGGCGCAGGCAATTAAGTCCGCGGTGCTTCTGGTTTTTAAAATAGCGTGCTCGGAGGGGTACTTAGCTATACGCTTCATTTTTTCTAAGTAGGAAACGGGATCCTTTACCTTAGCGGTGACAATAAGCTTTTTGCTTGCTCTTGTAAGGGCAACGTAAAGCTTTCTTATCTCCTCCTCCACGTTAGCGTTTCTTATGGCTCTCGCGGCGCATTTACGAAGCAGGGTATCGTATTTTACAAGTCCGTCGTTACGGGACACCTTACCGCACACTCCCGTTCTTCTTTCGAACAGAAGGGGCTTCGATACGTCACGGTTAGTGCTGTATTCCGTGCTTATATCGCAAAGGAAGCAAATGGGAAATTCAAGACCCTTGGAGGCGTGCACGGTCATAATTTTGACACTCTCACCGGGATTGTCTCCCACACTCTCCTTTATCTTATCCTTGCTTGCGGTATCAACGTAGCGTAAAAACGCTCCGAGCCCCTTATACGATGAGCCCTCGAATTTTCTCGCTACGTTATAAAGCTTAATAAGGTTCTTCTTTTCGGAAATGGCGCAGCCGCCGAGAATTCCAAGGTCTGCGTATAGCATTGTAAGAATCTGATGAGCGGGCAATTTGCGACACTCGGCGCGGTATTTTTCTATTTTTTCAAAGAAAAAGTCAAGCTTTTCCTTTATTTTGTTTTCCTTACCGTACGCCTTGCAGGCTGCGTACATTGAAGCAGCGCTTCGGCTTGCCTTCCTTATCTTAACAAGCTCCCCAAGGGTAAAGCCGAATACCTGAGAGCGCATAGCTCCCGTAAGATAAACGTCTCTTGTGGGGGAATCTATGGCGTTTAATATACAGAGCATAAAGAGAATCTCGCTCTTCTGATAGAACTCATCCTCTATTAAGTATTCGTAGCCCACTCCTTCTCTTTTCAATGCTGAAATATAGCTTTCAAGCCTTGTTCTCGTGCGTAGAAGAATGGTTATATCCTTGGGTCTTACTCTGCCCTCGGGATTTTCCTCGCTGACGGGCAGGGAGCCGCTTATTATAAGCTCCTTAATCTTCTTTGCCACAAACTCCGCCTCGGGATTGTATTCCTCATCACCGTCCTCGCCGTCCGATCTTATAAAGTATACGTCCGCCTTACGGTGGATATACCCCTCGGGCAAGTCCTTTTTGGGGAACACAAGACAGTCCTTATCCTCGTAATCTATGGCAGTTGTATTTCTGAAGGTATAATCGGAAACCAGGTTGGAAAATTCAATCACTCCCTTATCGGAGCGGAAATTCTCCGACATAAAGAGGCTGACACCCGGGCTTTTATCGGTATGAGTGCCGTATGGGTGGAAAAGGGTACGGTAGGATGAAAAGATCTCCGGCTCGGCGGAGCGGAATTTATATATGCTCTGCTTGATATCGCCAACCATAAATCGGTTCTTACAGGAAAGAGCCGAAAAGATCTTATCCTGTACTGAATTTGTGTCCTGATACTCGTCTATGAACACGTAGTCGTACTTTTTTCTGTATTCCTTAGCAAGATCGCTAATTTCTCCGTCCCCGTTATAGAGTAAGCGAAGAGCAAAGCGCTCAACGTCATTGAAATCGAATACGGAGTAATACTTTTTCCTTTCCTCCAACTTTTCCTCGTAGATTTTGAGAATTTTATGAACGGAACGGCACATACGTGCGTTTAACTCATAGGATTTTTTCAGCGTATCCACGTCAAGGTAAAGCATCCTTGTCTTAATATCCTTGATTTCCGAGGTGAACACGGCTCTTACGCTTTTTATAAGGTCCCTGTCGCTTTCGCACTCCCCCGTCACCTTGCCGAGATCCTTTAGCTTCAAATCATCGAATTTCTCTTTTAACTCGGCATAGCTTCCGCATTCAAGCCATTTTCTTATCCTACCCATATATTCAAGGTCATTTTCAATACAGGGTAAATAGCCCTTAACCGTCTTTGGGTCCTTTTTGCACTCGGCGATTATATCGGGGTATTCCCTTTCGCACCTATCTACAAGAGTCTTTATATGGTGAATTATTATTTTACCGAAGGGAGTGTTTATAAAATCCGTATCAAGGGAGCTGTTTTCCAAAAGGAAATCCGTTCCCCTCCAGGTTGATGACAGGGATTTATGAAGCTCTAAAAGAGAGTCTGTCAGCTTTTCGTTATTTCTTATATCTCCGTAGCAATCGCATACCGTAAGAAAGTCGGGATCCGGCTCTTCCATTTCGTAGAAGGAGTCTATTACCTCCTCCATAACCTCGTTACGGATAACGGCAAGCTCGCTTTCCTCTCCTATTCTCATATCTCCGTCAATGCCGACCTTGTCAAAATTGGCACGGAGAAGCTTTAAGCAGAAGGCGTCAATTGTGCATATATCGGCGCTTCCCACTCTTACAAGCTGCTCGCTTAAGTGACGGTTGCCTTTATTTTTGGAAAGCTCCTCCGTAAGACTTACGGAAAGCCTTACCCGAAGCTCGTTTGCGGCAGCGTTTGTAAAGGTTACGACCAAATACCTTGACACGTCCCCGCCGTTTATTACGTTTTTAACTATTTTATTTACAAGAGTTCTTGTTTTTCCGCTTCCTGCTGCGGCGGAAACAAGCATATCGTTACCGGAAAAATTTATAGCAATTTCCTGTGCCGGTGTATTCTGCATCATTCCCTCCTTCTGCAAAGCGCTCGGCTTGTACAATATCTGCAGGGCTTATCCTCTTCCCTCTGTCCGTGGGGATGGGCGCATGCGCTGCCTGAAAGCATTTCGGCTCCTATTTTCTCTATGGTTTCTTTTGTTTCCGCATAGATCTCTTCAAATCTTTCGGCGGTGACAAATACCTCCTCCTTCTTTGATGCGGAGGGGTATTTCGGAATATACTTTCCCTTCAATTCGGAATCCTGAGCCTTAAGAATTTCTATATCGTCAAGGAAAATTCCGTTACGCTTTATAAGGGAATCCATAATCTCCCTTTCCTTAAGCTCCATATCCTCCTCGCTGAGGGCAGATTCGTTATCCGCCACCGTCTTACCCATATCAAGAGGAAAATAAAGAGCGCCGGCGGGGTAAAGCTCGCCCTCTCCCGCAAGCTCCGAGCGAAGCTCGCAGTCCTCCATCTTGCAAACGGAGAAAAGATAAATAAGAAGCTGAAGGCTAAGTCCTATTTCTCTGTCTGCCTTGGAAAGGGTCTTTGCTCCCGATTTATAGTCTACTATTCTTATATAGGTATCCTTATCCCTTCTGAAAACGTCGACTCTGTCGCAGACTCCGTCCACCGTAAGAGTGGAGCTTTCTCCCGTTTTAAATACAAGGGCGGGACTGTTTCCATCCCCCTTACCTATGGGAAGCTCAAAATATTCGGGGGTGAATTTACTGTCCTTAAGCTCCTTTACAATGCTGAAAAGGAACACGTAAATATTTCTTCTGAGAGTATCAAACAGCCTCCTCAAGCGGTTGCTGACAACTCCGTTTCCGCAAAGGGCGGTTACGTAGCTCTCGATTATTTCATCGGCTATCCTTCTTATTTCATCCTCGGTGACGGTCTTTAAATCGACCTTGCCCTCCTTGACCCTTTTTAAGAAGACCTCAAAAACGGCGTGGACAAGGCTTCCTATCTTATCCGAGGCGAATGTTATTTTCTTGCTCTGACGGAGCTTCAAAAGATAATCGCAGTAGTATTTGAAATGGCAAAGAACGTAACTTTCTATTCTGGAGCTTGAAAGAGTAAGCTTGCTTGGGAAGATCTCCTTAACGCTTTCGGTATCAACCGTTATCTCGTCGTTTGCAAAGCCCGTCGCCTCGCCCTTTTCGCCAAGCAGCTCTGAAATCGCCTTGACGGTGGGAGAGTCGGGGTAGCACAAATATTCCCTTGCTACGGTTTTATTGTATATTTTTTCGTAAAGAGGGATATCAAGAGTGCTTTTTGCGTTCTTTATGCCAAGGAGCTTTTTGGCTCTTATAAAGCCAATGGACTCCTCCAGCTTACCCTGTCCTCCGAGGGAGGATCTGGGTGCTGAAATGCAAACAGTCTCCGATGCTGTGGCTATGGCGTTTTTAAAGTTAAGAAGCTCGTCGGCTGAGCGCAGATCGGACCTTGACGAAAGAACTATCTCGTGGGTCTCAAGCTCTATTTTATCCCTGTCGGAAAAATAGCCGTCGTCTGTTACGTCCGCGGGAAATTTACCTGCGGTTGCGCCTAAAATAAACACGTGCTTGATGTTTTTTGTTCTGATGCTTGACGCATCTCCTACCGTAACCTTGTCCTCGCCCGTGGGAATAGAGCCTACCTGAACCCCCTCCAGGGCGTAACGCAATACCGTTATAAAAGTTTCGGGGTCAAGGACCTCCCCTCCCATAACGTCATAGACCGTATCAAGGGATCTCATAAGACCGTTAAACACCTGAGCGGTTTCGTTTGCGTCCTCACGGGAGGCGTTTTTCATTTCCTCGTTTAACTTATTTCTAACCTTGTGATTTTCAAGAAAATCGTAAAGGGCTCTTAAAACCTCGCCGCAATTCATTTTTTTCTCAAAGGCGTCCTTAAGAGGGGAAAGCCCCTTTATAATCTGCTCCCTCGTTTCGTGAATGGATTCAAGCTCTCTTGCCTGAGATTCGGTTGCTTCAAGAACGTAGCCGTCGGGGTTGGCAGCCCAGTATTCATCGCCCTCAAATTTACGCTTACCCCAGATGCCCCATCGGTACATATAGCCCTCAAGCTCCGATGCCTTATCAAGAGATATATCCGTATATCCGCATTTCATATAGTCGGAAATATCCTGAAGCCTGTATGCGCTTACCGTATTTATTGCGGAAAATATCATTTTCATAAGGGGCTTTGCGCTCACGTCGGTCTTCTTCGAAAAGAAGCAGGGTATATCGTACTTTTCAAATATCATATCAACGATGCCGTCGTAATCCTCCGATTTGCCAACAATTACCGCAATATCGGAATAGGAGGCGCCGTTCATTACAAGCCTCTTTATTTGGGAGGCTACGTATTCGCACTCGTCAAATTCATCCTGGGGGGATATAAGGGTAATTCCCTCATAGTCCTTCAAGGGGGAAGCATCGAATTTCCACAAATTGTCGGAAAGGTATTCTATAGCCTTGTTTTTATGGAGCAGATCCTCGGTAAGGGATACCGATTCGGTGGAAAAGCCCTTTTCAATAAGTCTTGCCGTTTCGCCTATCCTTGCATAATCGCTTCTGTCCCCGTCCATCGGGATATCAAGGGCTATTACAAGCTTGTCCGCCTGGGCTTCTATCTGCTTAAGAACGCTCCACTGGGCGCCTGTAAAGCCGTAAAATGAGTCAATATATACGTTTGCGCCCTTAAAAAACGGATACTCCTCCAGCTTTTTTGCAAGAAGAAGGATATCGTCATAGGGGTCGCTGTACTTTTCGTTAAGAATTCTCTCGTATACGGATTTGACGAGGGCCAGGTCGGCAAGCCTTGCTCTCAGCTTTGGGTCCTCCACCTCGTTTTCAGCCCTTGTAAGGGTGTCGCTTGAAATATCGTAGGTCTTAAGCTCGCCTACCGCTTCAAGAAAAAGCTTGACTGCGCCTCTTTCCCTGCCTTTTGCCAAGGAAATGCTTTTAATGGATTCCCTTACCTCGCAGAGAGTACGGTACATAATAAGGCTTTTACCGCTTTTCGTTATATAGTTGTAGTTAAGTCCGCCGACTGCGCGGAATACGCTGTTTGCAAGCCTTGTAAAATTGGTAGCCTCTGTGTAAAGCTGGCAGGAGGGCTCCATTGATACGGCGATTTCTCTCTCCGCAATAAGGGTTTTCTGCTCCGGAACTATAAGATAGGATTTCTTATTTTCCTTGCAGTCCTGCTTTATCATATCAATAATACGGGTGCTTTTGCCTGTACCCGTTTTTCCGTATAAAACAGTTATCATATAGCTCCTTTCTCCAAAGCAGCGCTTCGGAAATGCAAAATTCAAAATAAAATGAAAATTTTCCGACCTCGGAGGAAAATTGACCTTAATTATTCACTCTTCACTCTTCACTTTTCTCTCTTCTCTCGCAGAAATGCATTGCATTTCTGCGTACCACCTCTCTTCCTCTCCAGGAAAAGGGACGGGATTTAAATTCCTCATCGGTCATACCGTCGAGAATCTCTGTGGTAAGCTCCGTAATTACGTCCTCCCTAAAATAAGAGATCGGCGTTACGTCGGCATTTTTCGTATACGGGCACACGTTTTGACATATGTCGCAGCCCCATATACAGGAATTTTCTATCATTTTTGTAATTTCTTCCTCCGTAAGAGCGCCCTTTTTCTGGGTTATAGCAGACATACATTCCGTCTTTGGACGGGGATCCCTCTCATCCATACAGTTAGAGGGACAGGCTCTTACACAGGCACCGCAATTTATACACGTCCTCGGTTCTTTTTCCACATACTGTGGAATACCAAGCTCCTTTTCCGTAAGATTTGTAACTATCTCGCAAAGGAAAACGAAGGAGGAATATTTTTCGTTTATCAAAAGTCCGTTCCTGCCTATAAAGCCAAGACCGCAAATGCAAGCGGCGTGAACCTCATCAATTGGGGAATGGTCGGCAAAAAGCTTGAATTTTCCGTCACCGTATCGGTTTTTTGCGTACTCAAGGAATCTTTTTTCAAGCTCCTCCGCGTATTTATGATAATCCCGCACCGATGCGTAAACAGAAAGGTTTTTCGGCTTTATATCGCTTCTGTATGGCAAAAGCATCATAACTGCGCCACAGGATGAATCGAACCCGTTTTTTTCAAGAAGATAGCTCTTTATTACCTTGCATCTTTCAAGAGGCACGTAGGCATAAAGCTCTATATTCTCTCTTTCGAAGAATTCCTTCATTTTTGCTCCGCCTCTGAAACGCATACGTCCCCGTGGGAAACGCTTTCCGGAGTGGGGAGCTTATCCTCTTTTTTCTTTCTGAAGGTGATAAGCTTTGAGAAAACGTAGTTAAGAACCAAAATAACCACGCTTGATATTGCCTTCATAATATAGCCGTTAAATTCAAGGACGTCAACGAAGAGCCACATAAAGGCAACTCCGAACACTCCCGTCGCCACTCTTGAAAGCACAAAGGAGGAAAACTCCTTAAGTATATTTTTGGAATGGTTTTCAAATACCAAGAACTTGTTTGTAGGGTATGCAAAAAGCACCGCGCACGCCCAGGAAAGAGTCTCCGACCAGGTGGCGTTCAGATCGCACAGGCTGAAAAACAACGCGTACGTTCCGTAGGATACGAGAGTCGTAAGTCCGCCAACCACAAGATACCAGAAGATCTCCTTATATTTTCTGTAAAGCTCCATAGCTTTGAAATATAATTTTTTCATTTTTAAAATCCTTTTTAAATCCCCTTCGGGTTTATTTTTAAAATTCCCAAACAGCCATAGCCATTTATTATATAATACTATAAGGCTTCTTTTTTGTCAAGAAAAATAAGAGGGGATTTGAGCTTATGTCCCGTTTTCAACCCCTTTGGATCGGTCAAAAGAAAATTGGGCTTGAAAATTATATTTTGCTGTGTTAAAATAGTTATATTGGAAAATTATATCTATAAATATCAGATAGGAGGTAAATATGGCAAATAAGCAGTATAATGACCAGACCATCACGTCCTTAAAGGGCGCGGACAGAGTCCGTAAGCGTCCTGCCGTAATTTTCGGTTCTGACGGACTTGAGGGCTGACAGCACTCCTTCTTTGAAATACTTTCAAACTCTATGGACGAGGCCCGTGAGGGCTACGGTAAGGTGATTACCGTTACAG
>JAZQLK010000286.1:0-3727 GCA_045542635.1 Eubacteriales bacterium | reverse complement strand
GGGTCAGGGCTGCAACCCCGAGCAGGTACAGGATTTTTATCCCACACCCGGTACTGCGTCAACGGTGATGTACTATACGGGTATAAATCCCTTGGATATGAAGAAGGTCTACGCCCCCGACGATTACCGTGAAAAGCTTATGCAAAGAGCCCTTCTTCAGTACAAGCGTCCCGAAAACAGAAATCTCGTAAGAGAAGCCCTTATAAAGGCGGGCAGGGAGGACCTTATCGGCTTTGGTCCCGAGTGCCTTGTTAACCCCGATATGAGGGTCGGTGCCCAAAATTCCGTACCCAAAGCGCCGAAAAAGAATGTCCCTTCAGGCGTAAAATCCGACAAAAAAGGGAAAAACGAGGCAAAAAAGGACGTTAGAAATAAAAATATTTCAAACTCCAAGGGTAAAAAATCATCCACTCCCCCGAGGAAAAATACAAAAAAGGGCAAATTCGCAAAAAAATAATCGACAAAAGTAAAAAAAGACTTGACAAAACCGTACATATGCGTGTATAATATACCTTGTCTTAAAATCCAAGGGTAAATTGGTTTTTAAAATGCGTATTTTATACGGCTTCCAATTTAAAATATTTAAGGAGGTGCAAAAATGTTAAGAACTTATCAGCCTAAGAAACGTCAGAGAAAGAAGGAGCACGGCTTCAGAAAGAGAATGAGAACTGCTGACGGAAGAAAAGTATTGAAGAGAAGACGCGCAAAGGGTAGAGCAAGACTCACATATTAATTCCCGATTTATTCAGCGTTAATACGAACGTGATTCGTCAGAATAGAGTAAGGAATCCGGCGCGAATGTCGGATTCCTGCTTTTTTATTCGAAATCGGCGCAGCGGAGCGCAATATCCGCCGTATGCGGCGCGTTAGCCGTAACATAAATTGTGATATCAAGTGCAGGAATCGGCCTGTAGGAAGGAAGCCCTATGAAGCATATTGCAATAACTGAAAACCACTTATATTCCAAGACGTACGCAAAGGGACAGAAATTCGTTGGCGGAAATACCGTTCTTTACGTTCTTAAGGATCTTCGCTCGGAGAAGCTTATGAGAGCCAACCCGATGAAGGAATACGTAAACAGAGTCGGTCTTACCGTGTCAAAAAAGCTCGGAGGCGCTGTTGAGCGCAACAGAGTTAAAAGAATCCTTCGCGAGGGCTTAAGACAGACAGAACAGGATCTGAATTTGAAAAAGGGCTATCTTATAGTCATCGTTGCCCGCTCCGGCGCGGTTAACGCAAAATCGGATCAGATTAAAAGAGAATTAACGAAGGGCTTCCGTTCGTTAAATATGATTGAAAATAAACAATGAAAAAAATACTACAATTTTTCATAAAGCTATACCGCAAATTCCTCTCTCCCATACTTCCGCAGTCCTGTCGGTTCACTCCGTCCTGCTCCGAGTATGCTTTGGAGGCGTTGGAAAAGCACGGCGCTATAAAGGGTACTATTCTATCCGTATATCGGGTGTTAAGATGCAATCCCTTCTGCCGTGGCGGTTACGATCCCGTTCCCGACCGCTTCACCTTTAAGCGTCAGGAAACGAAGGATGATACAGGAGAAAATAATGTTTGATTTTTTAGCTAAAATACTCGGCTACGTAATGAGAGGCTGCTATTGGCTCTCCAATAACTACGTAGTTGCATTACTTTTATTTGCTGTAGCTATGCAGGTGCTTATGTGCCCCCTTGGTATCAAGCAGCAGAGAAATATGGTCAAGCAGGCAAGCTTAAGACCCAAGGAAATGGCTATCCGTAACAAATATCGTGGCAGAAACGATAGAGTTACAATGCAGAAGATGCAGCAGGAAATTATGGATCTTTATAAGAAAGAGGGCTACAGCCAATTCGCAGGATGCCTCCCCCTTATTATCCAGATGCTTATCATTTTCCCCCTTTACAGAGTAGTTATCCGTCCTCTTGAATTCGTAAGCGGACTTACAGCAGACCTGAGCAACACGATTTGTACCTCTCTCGGCATTGATACAAAGTCAGCGACAGCGCAGATCTCCGCAATTGCCAATTTGAGAAACGGCGGCGCAGAGTCCTGGGGTAAGCTTTCTGCAGACGCGCAGACCGCTATTACAGAGCTTGGCGGCGTAGAGGCTCTTCCCAATATGACGCTTTTCGGCGTTGACCTGGGTATGACACCTAAGGAGGGTCTTTTCGGAGGCGGAGCTTGGCTTCTTATTTTAGTTCCCCTTCTCAACCTGGGATTTATGTATCTTTCCCAGTTCCTTTCAAAGAAATTTGCTTATCAGAGTCCTATGCAGGAGCAGGCAAACGGTATGAACTCTATGAAGCTGATGCTCTACATCCTTCCTCTTATGACAATGTTCATTACCTTCAGCTTTGCATCCGCTATCGGTATTTACTGGATATTCAGAACAATACTTTCCATCGGTCAGCAGACCCTCTTCCATTACGTTATGCCTTATCCCGAATTTACAGAGGCAGACTATAAGGAAGCGCAGAAGGCTCTTAAGGGCAAGAAGGGTAACCCCAAGGCTTACAAGAACGTAAACTACGAGGAGCTTGGAGTTCGTTCCCTCCACCACATTGACGACTAATTAGATTTAAGAAGGATTAACCAATGAGACTTGAATATATCGTAAGAGCTAAAACGGTTGACGAGGCTTACAAGAAGGCGCTTGATCTTTATTCCGCCCTTGGCGAAATTACAATGGATAAGATCATTAACCCCGGTAAGAAGGGCTTTCTTGGAATCGGCTCCGTGCTTGCAGAAATCAAGGTTATAGTTGATGACGGCAAGGACTTCAAGGAAGAAAATGCGGAAAAGCCCGTAGCTTCCGAAAAGACAGTAAAGCCTGTTGAAGCTCCCAAAGCAAAGAAGCCTGCCCCCACTGCGGAAAAGCAGGAAAAGAAGCCCCAGGAAAAGAAGGCTCCCAAGGCGGAGAAGCCCGCTCCCAAGGCTGAAAAGATTGAAAAGGCAGAAAAGCCCGAGGCTACAGAAAAGGCAGAAAAGCCCGCCATCTCCAAGCCCGAGAAGAAGAAGGCTCCTAAGCAGCCCAAGCCCGAAAGAGAGCCTCTTAAGAATGAGGATATCAAGGTAACCGAAAACGAAAAGGTTATCGCTATGAACTTCCTTAAGACCTTTATTGCCGACATCGGCTTTAAGTGCGAGGTTATTGGCGACCTTACAAAGAATGAGGAGGGCTTCGTTTCCCGTCTTGTTACAATCGAGGGCGAGGATGCGTCCAACCTTATCGGTCACCACGGCGAAACACTTGACGCGGTACAGTATCTTGCAAACCTTTGTCTTGCAAGAAAGAGTGATTCCGACCATAAGGAATACGTTAAGGTAATCGTTGACATCGAAAATTACAGAGCAAAGAGAGAGGAAACTCTCCGTGCCCTTGCAAGAAAGATGGCAAACAAGGCGCTTGAGCGTGGCAGAAGCATTCACTTAGATCCTATGAACTCCTATGAGAGAAGAATTATTCACTCCGAGATTCAGAAGATCGACGGCGTTTCCACCCACTCCGTAGGCTACGACGAAAACCGTAAGATCGTTATCACTGTTGATAAGAAAGCAAAATAATCAGAAGGAGCAAATCGCCAGGCGATTTGCTCCTTTATTTTTATAACATAACGGAATATATAGCACAACATGGAAAAAACAATAAAAATTCAGTAAAAAGCATTGACAAGCACATTTCTAATATGGTAGATTAAAAGTGGGGGAGCATACTCTCTTATGATAAAAAGT
>JAZQLK010000285.1:0-1971 GCA_045542635.1 Eubacteriales bacterium | reverse complement strand
GGTATTCTTCTCGGTATTCTTGCTATTATTTACGTTTCTTTCATAAATAATATTAGAATTGTCCCTTTCTTGCTTGTAATTTTCATTTTTACAGTTGTATTTTCAAAAATAATTTTTAAAGCTCCGTATTCAACTGACAATACGGAGCTTTAAAATTAACATATATAGTACAATCACATATACTTATAACAGGCATCCTTAAAGGAGGTATAATGTGCGTAGCATCTGTTAGATCCATGACACACGCGATAAAAGCCAAGAAAGCTTTGGAAAGCGCGTATATCGACTGTAATATAATTAAGCTGGAGCCTTTTATGACAAAAAAGGGGTGCGCTTACGGCGTCGAGTTTCAATGTGTAAACTTATATAACGCGAAGGATGCCCTTGATAAAAAATCCGTAAAATATTCGGAAATAATAAGTTTATAGAGAAATTTTATGATATATCTTGATAACGCCGCCACCACCTTTCCAAAGCCTCATACGGTAAGCGCTGAAATGTCAAAATGTATAAATAAATACTGCGGAAATCCAGGAAGGAGCTCCCATTCTCTTTCCCAAATGGCAGCTGAAAAAATTTATGAAGCAAGATGCTTGCTTGCGGAAATGTTTTCGGCAAGTCCTGAAAACGTAGTATTTACCTATAATACTACTTATGCGATAAATATAGCTATTAAAGCATTTGTAAAGGAAAAATGTCATATGCTTATTAGCGATATGGAGCATAATTCGGTTTTAAGGCCCATAAACGCCCTTTGCAGAAATAAAGAATGTACCTTCAATACATTTTCCTCCTCGGGCTCGGATGAAGAAATTCTCAATAGTATTGAGCGTAATATAAAGCCCTGTACCTCTCTGCTTATCTGCGCTCACGTATCAAATGTCGGATGCCGCAGATTACCTATTGATAAAATAGGCGCTCTTTGCAGAAATCATGGAATTAAATTTATAGTTGACGCAGCTCAAAGCGCGGGGATTCATCCGATTGACGTAAATAATATGTTTATAGATGCCTTATGTATACCTGGACATAAGGGTCTATACGGCCCTCAAGGAATTGGAGCGATTATATTCGGTAGCGAGTATATTGGTAAAACAATAATTGAGGGGGGAACGGGAATTAACTCCCTGGAGCTTGATATGCCCGATTTTTTGCCCGACAGATATGAGGGCGGAACTATGTCAACACCCGCAATAGTTGGGCTTTCTGAAGGCTTAAAATGGCTTAAAACAATCGGTATGGACAAAATACGCGCATACGAGGAGGGCTTATATGCTACTCTTGTGGATTTGCTTAAGCAAAACGGTAGTGTAACCCTTTACGAAATGAACAGCTATCCGGGAAACACAATAATGTTTAATATGAAAGGTCTTTCCGCTTCAAGCGTAGCCCATCAGCTTGACAAGCGGGATATCTGTGTGCGTAGCGGTTACCATTGCTCACCGTTAGCTCATAAGCTTCTTAATACGGGAGATGGCGGCGCTCTTCGTGTAAGCTTTAGCGTATTCAATACAAAAAAGGAAATTTATTCTCTCTACGACGCAATATGCGATATAGCAAAAACGTCACGTGAAGGTTTCCTTACGTAAACATTCAGAAACTATAAAAGACTAACGAAATTTTCGTTAGTCTTTTGATTTTTTATTTACTATACGATTCTATTATTCACTGCTTATTCTTTCTTTTCAAGATATTTATATTGCACAATATATCAAAAAGTATTTTTAAGTATTTCCTCAGCAGTTTTAGGCTTTTCAGCCTTAAAGAAGCCTGTACCGAGAACAAATACGTTTGCTCCCGCTTCAGATGCCGCCTTGATCGTACTGTCGTTTACACCGCCATCAACCTGAATATCAAGCTCCTTACATATGGAGATGGCGTATTCTCTTACCTTTTTTACCTTTTCCATAGTATCGTACATAAATTTCTGTCCGCCGAAGCCGGGCACAACGGTCATTACAAGCACCATAT
>JAZQLK010000284.1:0-2690 GCA_045542635.1 Eubacteriales bacterium | reverse complement strand
GCCAGCCCGACCTTTCCTCTGCCGAGGAGGTTGAAGCCTACCTTGAAAGACTTAAAAATCTTCTTCGCTACGCAAGAGTAGCCGAGTGCGAAATGGCTCACGGTACTATGCGTTGCGACGTTAACCTTTCCGTTCGCCCCGAGGGCAGCGATAAGCTCGGTGTTCGTACGGAAATGAAGAATATGAACTCCATAGAGGCTATTAAGCGCGCTATTGAGTATGAAACCGCAAGACATATCGACGCTATTGAAAACGGCACCGAGGTTCTCGTACAGGAAACACGCCGTTGGGACGATATCAAGGGCAAGTCCTACGCTATGAGATCAAAGGAAACCGCAGGCGACTACCGTTATTTCCCCGATCCCAACGTAATGCCCGTTGTGATCAGCGATACGTGGTTCGACGAAATTCAGTCATCCTTGCCTGAATTCCCCGAGGTTAAGCGTGAAAGATATATGTCCGAGCTTGGTCTTAGCGAGTACGATAGCGAGCAGCTTGCCAAGAGCATCGCTCTTTGCGAGTGCTTTGAGGATGCGTATTCCGTATGCGGCAGCGCAAAGGATGCGGCTAACTGGATGATATCCGAGGTTATGAGCAATCTGAACGCACGTCAGATGACCTACGATATGCTTACCCTTGACGGTAAGGCTCTCGGTCAGCTTATCTCCCTTGTTGTTGACGGCAAGGTAGGACGCGCAAACGCAAAGAAGATCCTTAACGCTATGTTTGACGATTCCTCAATTTCTCCCGCGGAATACGCAGAGAAGAACGGCTTTATAATTTCCAATGATACAGGTCTTATGGATACGGTTATCAAGACAATGGTTGAAGCTGACCCCAAGGCTGTTGCGGATTATAAGGGCGGTAAGGAAAAGGCTATTATGGCAATTTACGGTAAGTGTATGAAGGAGCTTAAGGGCAACTGCGATCCCCAGTCTCTCCGTACAAAGCTTATCGAATATATCAACTCACTCTGATTTAAAATGATACGGGACTGGCGGAAGCGTCAGTCCCCGTTCTCTTAATAAAATAAGGAGAAAAAATGACTAACGGTAAGGAATTTTTAGGTACAGAGCCTGTAAAAAGGCTTCTTTTCCGTCTTGCTCTGCCAACGGTTATAGCCCAGCTTATAAATATGCTTTATAACGTGGTGGACAGAATTTATATAGGTCATATAGAGGGCTACGGCAATCTCGCCTTAACGGGCGTGGGAGTATGTATGCCTATAATTATGATAGTTTCCGCATTTGCCGCCCTTGTTTCATCGGGTGGCGCTCCAAGAGCCTCCATCTTCCTTGGTAAGGGGGATAAGGATAAGGCGGAGAGGACTATGGGAGCCTGCTTTACTTTACTTATTATTATTTCCATAGTATTAACGGCAGTGCTTCTTATATGGAGTAAGGATCTGCTTCTTGCCTTCGGCGCAAGCGTTAATACAATTGAATATGCAAGCAGCTATATAAGAATATACGCTTTAGGTACGGTTTTCGTTCAGCTTACCTTGGGTATGAACGCCTTTGTTACGGCCCAGGGCTTTACGAAAATATCTATGGCGTCGGTGGGTATCGGCGCTCTTACCAATATTATCCTTGACCCTGTGTTTATTTACGGCTTTGATATGGGAGTTCGCGGAGCGGCCCTTGCAACCGTTATAGCCCAGTCCCTTTCCTGTATATGGCTTCTTGTATTTTTAGTTGGTAAAAAAGCGACACTACGCTTAAGGGCAAGAAATTTAAAGATGACCCCGAGCCTTATTTTGCCCTGTATAGCCCTTGGCTCCGCATCATTTATAATGCAATCAAGCGAAAGCGTTATATCCGTATGCTTCAATTCATCCCTTCTTAAATACGGAGGGGATATTGCCGTGGGGGCTATGACCATTCTTGCCAGCGTAATGCAATTCGCTATGCTTCCTATGCAGGGCTTTGCCCAAGGCGCTCAGCCTATTTTAAGCTACAATTACGGCGCGAAAAATCCGGAAAGAATAAAGTCCACCTTTAAGCTTCTGCTTACTGTGTGTCTTGCATATTCCGTCATCCTGTGGCTGTCAATTATGCTTTTCCCAAGGCTCTTTGCATCAATGTTCACATCGGATATAGCTCTTCTTGACTTTACGGAGAGTATTATACGTATATATTTCGGCGGACTTATAATCTTCGGTATACAGATTGCCTGTCAGATGGCTTTCGTGTCCCTTGGCAACGCTCCCTCGTCAATTCTTGTGGCGGTTGTGCGTAAATTCGTTTTATTGCTCCCCCTCATTTATATTATTCCCGCCCTTTCCGAAAATAAGGTTGTGGGCGTATATACGGCGGAGCCGATTGCCGACGTAGTAGCCGTTACCTTTACCTCGGTTTTGTTTATCTTCCAATTCAGAAGGGCTCTTCGCAAAATTCAATAAAAACAAAAAACGGAATTTTCAAAATTCCGTTTTTTTATTTTAATGATACTTCCGTAAACGGGAGTGATAATAATTCAGCTTGCAAAACGCAAATTTAGCTGAACCGAATTTTAGTCAAAATTCGGTTCTGCTTTTTGTAGTGTTTACAGAAGAAATGAGCATTCTGCGAATAGAACCTCCAAATTTATAGCGAAATTACTGCGTAGCGAAATTATCACTACGTGATAGCGAAATTGCAAGCAGCTAAATTAAATTTGCGCCAAACAGCTGGCGAAGCCAATTTAGCTCC
>JAZQLK010000283.1:0-4081 GCA_045542635.1 Eubacteriales bacterium | reverse complement strand
CATGGCTACGATCCGACTTAACTGAGCGAAGGAGCGAAGCTCTCTGTACTGGGAGTAGAGAAGCTTTAATTCACCCGAAACCTTCTTCATAGCCTTGATCTGGGCGGAGCCGCCTACACGGGATACGGAGATACCCGGGTTAATGGCAGGCATAATACCTGCGTTAAACAGCTCTGTTTCAAGGAATATCTGTCCGTCGGTAATGGAAATTACGTTTGTGGGAATATATGCGGAAACGTCGCCCGCCTGTGTTTCAATAATGGGGAGAGCGGTAATGGAGCCACCGCCGTAGGCCTCATCCACGCAAGCCGCTCTTTCGAGAAGACGGGAGTGGAGATAGAATACGTCACCGGGGTAAGCCTCTCTGCCCGGAGGACGTCTGATAAGAAGGGACAAAGCTCGGTAAGCTACCGCGTGCTTGGAAAGGTCGTCGTAAATAATCAACACGTCCTTGCCCTTTTCTCTGAAATACTCCGCCATAGCGCATCCCGAATAGGGGGCGATATACTGTAAGGGCGCGCTTTGAGATGCGGATGCCGATACAATTATCGTGTATTCCATAGCTCCTGCCTTGGTAAGCTCTGAGGCAAGCTGAACAACGGATGTGTTCTTCTGACCGATGGCAACGTAAATACAGATTACGTCCTTGCCCTTCTGATTTATAATTGTGTCAATGGCGATCTCGGTCTTACCCGTCTGTCTGTCGCCGATAATAAGCTCACGCTGACCTCGTCCGATAGG
This sequence comes from Eubacteriales bacterium, assembly GCA_045542635.1. Lineage (GTDB taxonomy): Bacteria > Bacillota > Clostridia > Oscillospirales > CAG-272 > RGIG2000. Next base: position 3,340 of record JAZQLK010000283.1, on the reverse strand, counting down.
AATCATACTGTCGATGGCTGTAATTCCCGTGTGGAGAGGAACGCAAACGCTTTTTCTTTCAATAATTCCGGGAGCCTCCGCCTCAATGGGCTTAAGCTCACGGCAGAGCGTGTCGCCCTTGCCGTCTATGGGCATACCGAGGGCGTCAACAACTCTGCCAAGCATTCCCTCGCCAACGGGTACGGAAACCACCTTTCCCGTTCTTTTAACAACGGTTCCCTCGTGAATGGAGCCGGAGTCGGAGAGAATAGCCACAGATACGGTTTCCGTTTCAAGGTTCTGCGCCATACCGTAGCTTCCGTCCTCAAATTCGAGAAGCTCGCTTGACATACAGTCGGAAAGACCGTAAACCTTGGCAATACCGTCGCCAACGAGGATAACTGTACCCGTTTCCTTCATTTCAAGACGGGCTCTGTAATTTTTTATCTGTTCTTTGATTATTGTGCTTATTTCTTCAGGTCTTGCGCTCATGCTTTAATCACATCCTTTACATCACGCAATTTTGATTTAAGACTGCCGTCAATTACGGTGTCCTCTGCTTCGATTATAATGCCGCCAAGTATGCTTTCGTCAATTTCGCATACCAAATTTACGCACACGCCCCACTTCTTTTCAAGGGATGCGGTGATTTTTTCCTTTTCGCTATCCGTAAGCGCAACGGCTGATATTACCCTTACGATACGGGTTTTACACCTTAAGTTGTAAAGCTTTTCGTAATCATCAAGGCAGCTATCAAATTTTAGTATATGCCCCTTTTGTACAAGAAGCTTCAAAAAGGAAAGAATATATTCGGAAACGTATGAGGAAAATGCCGCGTCAAGACAGGCAAGCTTTTCCTCGGTTGTAATGTTGGGAGAGGAAAGGAGCATTAAGTATTCGGGCTCCGATATGAATACGCCCGATACGAGCTTTAATTCCTCAAAATATTTTTCTGCATTGTTTTCCTCGCAGGCAAGGGTAAAAAGAGCCTGGGAGTATTCCTTTTCTACGTTATTCTGCATCGTTTAATTCTCCCATATCGGATATAAACGAATCTATGAGCCTTCTGTGGTCCTCCACCGTGATTTCTCTTTCGATAAGCTTTTCCGTAAGGGCAGAGGATACGTCCACAATCTGGGTCTTTATATCCTCCTCCGCCTTTTTCTTTTCAAGCTCGGCGTCGTTTCTTGCCCGGCGGATGATGGTATCCGCCTCGGCGTGAGCGTCGCTGACAAGCTTTTCCTTACGGCGTTCACCAAGCTCCGTTGCTTCCTTTACGATCTCGTCGGCGGTTTTGTGCGCCGCGCTTAATTTTTCGTTAAGCTCTGCCTCGGATCGCTTTGCGGAATCAAGGGCCTTTTCCGCCTCGGCATACTGAGAATCTATCTTCTGCTGCCTTGAATCAAGAACCCTTTTAACGGGCTTGAAAAGAAATTTTTTAACTATAAGAAAGAGTAAAAACAGATTTAAAAGGGAAACCACGATTTGCCATATATTGACTGAAATGATTTCCGATGCTTGCATATAAGCCTCCCTTATGCAATAGTGCTTGTGAGAATTTCAACAAGCATATTGGGAGCTACGAAGATAAGAAGAATTGCGATAACGAGGGCGTAAAGACCTGTTGTTTCCGCAATAGCGCATCCAACGAAAAGAGTGGATGTGATTGAGCCCTTAGCCTCGGGCTGACGTCCGATAGCCTCGCAGGCTCTTGCAACTGCGTTACCTTCACCGATACCGGGGCCTATACCTGCGATCATTGCCATACCTGCGCCGAGAGCGCAAGCGCCTAAAATAATACCAATAGCGAGTTCTAACATTTTATTTTTCCTCCAAAGCTTTATTTTCTGAAATACTTTCTTTATGGTTTTCTTTTAATTTGTTTTGCTTTTTCAATTTTTTCTCCGCACGAAGCTTCATATAAAGATCAATGTTAAATGCTCCCGAAACGTAGAGCATAGTAAGCATAGCGAAGATGTAAGCCTGTAAAAGTCCGCTGAACACGTCAAAGTAAATTGACAGAACCGCGGGAATACCTACCTGGAAAATGGGAATATCGGCTAAAAATCCGGGAGCCCAGCCCAGAGCGAGGTTGGAAACACCTTGAAGCGCCGTGGCGATAAGAACGCCTATTACAGTACCGGAAAGCACGTTGCCGTAATGACGAAGCGCCATTGAAACGGGGGTTGCAACCTCGCTGATTACGTTAAGAGGGGCAAGAGCGGGAGGCTCAGCAAAGCTCTTTAGGTAATTTAGCGGTCCGCATTTGAATTTGTAATAGGTTATAAGCCCGAATACGAGAATTGCCCATCCCGCAACGATATTTAAATCGGAGGTGGGAGGGAATAGTCCGAACAGGGAAAGCAGGCTTGAAAACGCCGAGAGGGCGATTATGGCCGCTATAAAGGGGGTAAAGCCCGAAAAGTAAGGTCCCATATTGTCCTTAACGAGGGCCTCCGCCTTTTCAACTATCATTTCCGCAATATGCTGTCTTTTAAGCTGCGGATTTTCCTTCAGCCCGTGGGTCATATAAAGACAAAGACAGAATATGGATATCATTACGAGAGCGGAATTTATCTGCGCCTCCGTAATGGGAAAATCCTGAAGGGGCATTGGGATAGTGAAATAAATGAGCGCGCCCGTAATCTCAACTCCCTCCGTAGGAGGAGAGAACAGTACGGAAAGAACTATAGCCGTAAGGATCGGCAGCGCCATTCCGAGGATAAGCAAAACGTCAACCGCTAAAAATTTGCGGCTTACCTTATTCAATATCGTCCACCTCCCCATCGTCCGAGTCGGTATTCTCCGTAGCCTCGCCCTCGATGACGGGCTCATCGTAGGGGCCCATTCTCTTTACCATAAAGGAACGGATAAGAAGGGCAAGCCTTGGGAACAGTATGGGAATAACCGTAGCCCATATATTGAAGCAGGGTAAGAGAGCGCCAAGAAGAGCAATAACGAACATAAATAAGGTTCGTATAGCCTGGGATGCTCTCATAAGCTTCTTTGCGTAAGCGGGATCTCCCGAGGATACCGCCTTAATTATGGTAATACCAAGGAAGAAGAAGCTTATAATTCCCGCGGCAGCGCTTAATACGTTGCCGAGGAGGACGGTGTAATCCCACTTGCGGATAATTAAAAACACCGCTTGCATAAGGGCGGAAAAGATAAGCACCCAAGCGCCTATGAATTTCGTTTCCTTAATCACGGTGTCGTGTACCTTTTTCAATAAAAACACCTCTTTTATATACGCGTGTGCGAGTTTATAAATCTATAATATATTATTTTTCTACTTTTGTCAAGGTAAAATACAGGAAAAATATGTAATAAAGAGTGCAGAGTGCAGAATTCAGAATGCAGA
>JAZQLK010000282.1:0-1867 GCA_045542635.1 Eubacteriales bacterium | reverse complement strand
CACAGCAAGCATTCTTATCAGCAAACTTAACATCACACTTATCAAGCGTTCCGTTTGTAACGCTCTGCATAATTTCAAAAAGGTCGCTTTCAAGCAAGGGTAATACAACCTGTGTTTCAGGGTCACCAAAGCGGCAGTTATACTCAATTACCTTGGGACCGTTCTTTGTGAGCATAAGACCGAAGTAAAGACAGCCCTTAAATTCTCTGTTCTCCTTCTTCATTGCCTCAATCGTGGGCAAGAAGATGGTTTTCATACATTCGTCTGCTATATCCTTTGTATAATAGGGGTTTGGAGCAATCGTTCCCATACCGCCTGTATTAAGACCCTTGTCAAAATCAAGCGCTCTCTTGTGGTCCATAGAGGAAACCATAGGCTTAACCACGTTTCCGTCAGTAAATGCAAGAACGGAAACCTCGGGACCCTCAAGAAATTCTTCGATAACGATGTTGTTACCGCTATCACCGAACTTCTTATCCTCCATAATGCTCTTTACGGCGTCATATGCCTCTTCTCTTGTAAGAGCAATTACAACACCCTTACCGAGAGCAAGTCCGTCCGCCTTGATTACTGTGGGAATAGGAGCATTCTCAAGATACTTAAGAGCGTCCTCTGCCTTGGAAAATACCTCGTATCCTGCGGTGGGAATACCGTATTTTTTCATAAGATTCTTGGAGAATACCTTACTACCCTCGATAATTGCCGCTGCCTTTGTAGGTCCGAAGCAAGGAATACCCGCCTCATTAAGCGCGTCTACGCAACCGAGGACGAGGGGATCATCAGGAGCAACAACTGCGTAATCAATAGCGTTTTCCTTAGCGAATTTTACGATTCCGTCAAGGTCCTTAGCGCCTATATTAACACAGGTAGCGTCCTTTGTCATACCGCCGTTTCCGGGAAGAGCAAATATCTGCTCAATGGATTTATTTTCTTTAAGCTTTTTTATAATGGCGTGCTCTCTTCCGCCGCCTCCAACTACTATTACTCTCATCATATACCTCATCAATGGTGGAATAATCTCATCTTTGTAAATGCCATTACCATGCCGTACTTGTTAGCACAGTCGATAACAACGTCATCTCTGATTGAGCCGCCGGGCTCAGCAATATAGGAAACGCCGCTTCTCTTCGCTCTTTCGATATTATCGCTGAAGGGGAAGAATGCGTCGGAGCCTACGCTAACCCCTGTAATGGTATCAAGATAAGCTCTCATTTCCTCTGCCGTAAATGGCTCGGGCTGATATGAGAAATATTTCTGCCAATTTCCGTCTGCGCAAACATCCTCTTCATTCTTGTTGATGTAGCCGTCAATTACGTTATCTCTGTCGGGACGGGAAACTGTAGGAAGGAAAGGAAGGTTAAGCACCTTATCGTGCTGTCTTAAATGCCATGTATCCGCCTTTGTTCCCGCAAGACGTGTGCAGTGAATTCTTGACTGCTGACCTGCGCCTAGGCCGATAGCCTGTCCGTTATAAGCGTAGCAAACGGAGTTGGACTGTGTGTATTTAAGCGTGATAAGGGAGATAATAAGGTCCATAACTGCATTTTCGGGAAGCTCCTTATTTTCTGTTACAATATCTGCAAAGAGGTCCTTATCGATTTTAAAATTATTTCTGCCCTGCTCAAAGGTAATGCCGTAAACCTGCTTACGCTCGATAAGCTCGGGAACGTAATTTTCATCGATCTTTACGATATTGTAGTTGCCCTTCTTCTTTGACTTGAGAATTTCAAGAGCCTCGTCTGTATAGCCGGGAGCAATAACACCGTCAGATATCTCTCTCTTGATAAGCAATGCTGTTGTTACGTCGCAAACGTCGGAAAGAGCTATCCAGTCGCCGAAGGAGCTCATTCTGTCAGTACCTCTTGCT
>JAZQLK010000281.1:0-3928 GCA_045542635.1 Eubacteriales bacterium | reverse complement strand
ACCAAAGGTATCACCGTCTCCATAACCAACCTTTCCGTTGTCCTTATATGCGGCGCTACCGAGAGTAACAAGCTCGTTCCAGGTCCATTTGCCATCCCTTACCTTTTGATAAAGATTCGCCGTTGCTTCCTCTCCGCCAAGAACAGTTTTATTGAAATAAAGCACGTATGCGGTTTCCTTACTGATAGTGGAAAAATCTCCGTCCACAAAGAAGGTGTGTCCCTTTGCAGTGTATGCTTCAACCGAATCCTTATTGTAGTAGGAATTTGAAAAATCAATATAAGCTCTGTTCGCTAAATCGTATATGTATCCGCCTGCAACTATGCTCTGTACTCTCATAGCGCGAGGTAACGCAAGGTCGTAATATACGTTACCCGAGATAATTGCTTCTTCAAGAACATCGTGCATACCGTAACGGGTCGCGTTTATCCAGTTTAAGTCAACACCGTAGGTTTCCTTAATAAATTCCTGCCTTTCAAGAACGGCTGTATCAATTTTAGTTCCAAAGCCCGATTCCTTGCCGTAATCTACGCAAAGCTCCAAAACACTCCAAGGAGCTTTTGCAGATCCGGACCAGGTGGAGCAAGCGATATTCAAGGTCTTACCCGACCAATCTGTTTTTATATCCGTTTTAGACGAGAATTTCCCGTCGGTAGGAGGAACCGTTGTCGTAATATCATCCGTTGTCGTAATATCATCCGTTGTGGTACTGTCATCACCGTTGCAGGCAATAAGCGTAAAAGCCGATACGCATAAAAGTATCGCTAAAATTGATAAAAGTAGCTTTTTCATATAGGTTCCTCCTTTATAGTCTATTGCATTAGCTTGTATTTATACTCTATCACACTAAATATACGTTTGTCAATACTTTTTACTGAATTTTTACAGTCTTCTACTGTATATAACAATTCAAAAGCCATTTTTGTGGCAGCTTTTTTCATAAGCTTACAAAAAGTTCACAAACAAAAAATCGAGCAGGCAAATTTTGATAATGAACTATCAAAATTTGCCTGCTCGGTGCTTTTAAAAATAATCCGAAAATATATCAGTCTTCAATAAACCCCATATATTTTAAATAACTCACAACGCGGCGCTTTTCCTCGGCGCTTAAGATTCCGCTCTTCATATACTCCTCGTAATCCTCCATCATATCGAGGGCAAAGAAGCATATGGCTACCGCGGTTTTGGCGGGCTTAAGATTTTTATCAAGCTCTCTTGCCTTTGCCGCATATATAAGAGCCGTCTTGAATTCGCCGTCGCTCATTGCAAGCTGGGAAACGTTACTATACGCCGCCGCGTTATTGGGGTCAAGGGAAATAGCCTCCTTATAGGACTCTATCGCCATTTCCACGTTGCCCTTCTTATCGTAGCAAATACCCTTATTGGAGGCAAGCTCCGAGGAGGGCTTTAAGGAAATTGCCTTATTGTAGTATTCTATTGCTCTGTCATACATACCCCAATCGTGACACACCAAGCCCATAAAGGAAAGCACGGCAAACCTGTCCGTTACGCTATCCGACTTCGGCAAAAGTCCCTTAAGCATTTTTAAAGCCTTTTCAAATTTGTTATTGTTGTAGGCATCAAGGGCGGAAAAGAATTTTTTCGCCTTGCTTTTATCGTCAAGAAAGGCATTTTCCACGTATTGCTTATACCGTTCTCTGTAAAACTGTTGGCTTCTTGTAACCCCCGGGCTATACAAAACCTTTATAAGAGTAACCACCGAGCCTCCGAAAATAGCCACAGTTCTTACTATTGATACTGTGTTGATTTTTCCTGCTTTTCCGTACTCGTTTATGAGAAGAAACGCCATAGCGCAGTTAAGAAGCACAACTACTATTACCGTTATTATTCTTACGATTTTTTTCTTATTCATATTTTAATTTCCTTTTATCAGTCGTTGCGAGGCGCAAAGCGGAGGGTCCATATCTGCCATCTTAATCTGTCGGAAAGGTATTTGTCCTCGAAGGAGTCGCTATGACGCCAGGTACCCTTAAAGTATGCGTCACGGGTTTCGGGAATTATATCAAGGGAGGGAAGCTGATTTTTGGGAGAAACTACAATCTCGTCCTTACCCTGTAATGCCTCAAGAGCGGCAAAGAGCCAATCCGCAGGTCCGATATCAATACCGCCCACGGCGATTTTTGACGGCAGGAATTCTCCGTCCTTAATTGCATCCGCACTCCTTACAATATCCTCCGCCTTAACCGTAACGGGGCTTGATACGGCGTAGGGCTCCTCCAAGAAGCCGTACACGTCCGCGCACTTATGCTCCGCCTTACTCTGTAAAAGGTCACGGCAGGCAAGCATAATATCGGCAATCGAAAGGGATACGGGAGTTCTTATATTCTCGAAGCTTTCATTCAGCTTTCTTGCAATTTCGGGAATATCGGTGGCTCTGACTACGCGGTCCCCTTCGGTAGCTATTTCCTCGGAGATCTCCTTATAGGTGGTGATACGGAAGCGAGGGTCCGCCTTTATAAGCTTCACCATTGTTCTGATGTTATTATAAAAATGCTCCGTTACCGCCTCGGGATGCTCGGGGCATTGCAAAAATTCGCCAAAGGGTACTAAATTTTCCTTATCGTAGTTGAGAATATCCCACCATCCTGCGGAAATTGCCGCGTTGGGATGGGTATAAATTACCACTCTTTTTCTTGATGCGATTTTATCAATAAGTCTCTTAATATCGCTTTCGTCGCCGCGGAAAAAGGACTCCATAGCCTCGTAATACGCCATATGGTAAATATTGCAGTAATAGGTTCCCTCTCCGTCAACGGTATCGCAGAAGGTATCTGCATAAATGGGAATGCCCATCCTATGATATCCGTACATTGCGGCGTAGGATTTCTGGTTTCCGGGAGGCACTGCGGCGTAAATTCTGTCCACTCCCGTGGCTTTTTTTATCTTTTCAACGCCCAAGCCCTCCTCCAGAACTACTCTGTCGATAGCCTCGTATGCGTTTTCGATATCCGTATATTCATTTATCATAGGATGAAGGGTATGACCGTAGGTGTGGCTGTCGATCTCGTGATATTTAAGCGCATCAAGAACGTCCGTTCTTCCCCAGCTTACAAGCTGATCCGCAAGAAGTCCCACAAGGCAGAAGCATCCGCGAATGCCCTCCTCCTCAAAAATTTTAGCCTCTCTGTATATAGCGTCAGCGGCTCTTGACGACGTAAAATCCTCGGTATCAAAAGAAAAGACTATATCCGTCATATTATTTCCTTCCTTTTATTATATTTTTATATAATCTTTATTATATAGTAGCACACCGACTGCAAAAATACAATAATAAACTAAAAAAAAGGCGGTAATGCCGCCTTTTTAGCTTTTATTATCCTCATCGAAGGATACGTATTTGCCGATTGCCTTCATAAGCACGACGCCGAATACTACTCCGCCGAGAGCCTGAATAAGATTCATAGGAATATTTACAAGAGATGCGCCGAAGCCGTACATTATTCCCTCGAAGAGGTAGTAGCCTCCCACCATAAAAAGCTCGGCTGCCACTGCGGATACGCAAAGACCTATAACCTCGCGACGCTTTCCTCTGATAAGTCTGAAAAGAAAATAACCTATCAATGCAACGATTCCCTTAATTGCAAAGGTTACGGGAGCGTATACAAAATATCCCGAAAGAAGATCTGCAAGACCGGAGCCTATGCCTGCGGCTAAAAAGCCGTATACGGGGCCGAGGGTCCATCCGCAAAGGAGAGCGATACAGTCCCCAAGATGTATATATCCCTGGAGGGGTGTGGGAATTTTAATAATCATAGTGGCAACACAGGTAAGGGATGCCATAAGAGCGGTAAATACTATTTTTTTGGTTTTGGTAGCCATATACTGCCTTCCTTCCAATAGCTTCTGTAAAATTTATCTATATAATAGCATCTCCCTTTTTTCTTGTCAAGTATTTTTATAAAAATTG
>JAZQLK010000280.1:0-16486 GCA_045542635.1 Eubacteriales bacterium | reverse complement strand
TGGCTCCGCTTTCCTTCAGCATTGCATCGTTTACAAGCTCGGGGTCATTTACCGTTACACGGAGTCTTGTAGCGCAGCAATCAAGTCCCGCTATATTGTCCTTGCCCCCGAGTCCGTTCAAAATAAGCTCGGATACCCTGTTAGTCTTATCGCTTTTACTCTTGCTTTTCTTTTCGTTATAATCGGATCTTGTATAAAGCTTTACGTCGCCGTCACCCTCTTCTCTTCCCGGGGTTGCGTAATTTTTCTTTCTTATCAGATATCTGAACAGGAAGAAATAAATCGCAAAGTATACCAAGCCTACAAGGGGTATCATTACCCAATTGGTCTTTGCATTGCCCTGAAGGATTCCGAAAAGCGTTAAATCGATTATACCTCCCGAGAAGGTCATACCCACGCCTACGTCCAGAATGTGCATAAGCATATAGGAAAGTCCTGCCAGAACGGAGTGGATAACGTACAAAATCGGCGCCACGAAAAGGAAGGTAAATTCAATAGGCTCCGTAATACCCGTGAGCATTGACGTAAGAGCCGCGGAAAGGAGCAATCCTCCTGCCGCCTTTTTCTTCCTGTCATCGGCGCAGGTGTACATTGCAAGAGCGGCGCCGGGTAAGCCAAATATCATAAAGGGGAATTTTCCGCTCATAAATCTTGTGGCAGACACGGAAAATTTAGTAACGCTTGGGGATGCAAGCTCCGCAAAGAAAATATTCTGCGCTCCGTAAATCATAACTCCGTCAATCAAGGCGGAGCCTCCTACACCCGTTTGCCAGAAGGGTAAATAGAAAACGTGGTGCAGACCGAAGGGGATCAAAATTCTTTCTATAAATCCGTATATGAGAGTTCCGGCATAGCCCGATTTAAGAACGAGGTCGCCGAGGGCGTATATTCCCGTCTGTACGAAGGGCCATAAAAAGAACATAAGAACGCCCACAAGGATGTATACCGTGGTTGAAATTATGGGTATAAATCTGGAGCCGCCGAAGAAGGATATTACGTTAGGCAGCTTGATCTTATAAAACCGGTTGGTAAGATATGCAACTCCAAGTCCTACGATAATTCCGCCGAAAACGCCCATCTGGAGGGACTCTATTCCCACAACGTTTGCAACGGTTCCCTCCGCCATTGCTCCCGCCTCCAGCTTGCCCGTTATATACAAAAGGGAGTTTATGGTCTTATGCATTACAAAGAAGGCTATTGCGGCGGAAAGAGTTGCCGTTGCCTTTTCATTTTCCGCCATACCGAGGGCAACACCCATAGCGAAAAGCAACGGAAGATTATCAAATATAACCGTTCCTACGGATGAAAGCAGCGTAAACGCGGAATAAAGGAACGTGCCGGGTCCCATTATTCCTATGAGATTAAACGCTTCAAGTGTGGTTACGTTTGTAAAGGATGCGCCGATACCGAGAAGAAGTCCCGCAATGGGCAAAAGTGCGATAGGCAGCATAAAGGCTCTACCCACTCTTTGTAGAACGCCGAATACCCTGCTGCCTCTTTTTTCTTTTAGCTTTGTGTTTGACATATATATCCTTTCAATAGGTTATTAGTTTTTTTCTGCTTTTACTTAAGCTTATACTTTAGGACGGGAGTCTTTCCGCCCATCGACATTCCGTATTTGCAATTTACAATTTCCGTTTCCTCATCATTGGTTATAAGGACCGCGGTTTCTGTGGGGATTCCCCTTTGCTTTATTTTTTCAAGGTCGCAGATACAAAGGGTGTCCCCCGTCTTTACCCTTTGTCCCTCCCTTACGCAGGGATTAAAGCCTTTTCCCTCAAGGGATACAGTATCCACTCCAATGTGGATGAGAATTTGTAATCCGTCGCTGTTTTTTACCGTGTAGGCGTGGCTTGTATCGGTTACAACCTCTACGATTCCGTCCACAGGGCTGACTATTTTACCGTTTTCGGGCTTGATTCCATAGCCTCTGCCGAGGATACCTCTCGAAAATACGTCATCGGGAATTTTCTCAGTCGGAATTACCTCTCCGTCACATACGGCATATAGAACTCTTTCCTTTTTGGATGAAAATAGCATATTCTTCCTCCTTTATTACAAAATTCGGACACTCCTACGGGTATTTTTGCCCAATTTCGTCCGATATTACCTTTCAAATTCTATTTTATCTTGTTTTTTAAAACCTATTCTCCCAAAACGCAAAATCGCGTTAAAATACCGTAAATTTACATAACGGTGCGTAAAATCCCGTATTTTTCGGGCTTTTAAGCATCCTAAAGCCGTTGTCAACGTACAATTGCTTGACATATAAAACAAAATGTAGTATAATATTGAAAAAGCCAAGGAGGTTTATATGATATACGTTATCTTAGGTATTGCTGCCGCAGCCCTGATCATTTTTTCGTTGCCACTTATACGCCTCCTTGCAAAGCGCATTTCTCTTGTTACAAGACTTAAAAGAGTATGTAAAGCCAAGGGCTATTCACTTGTCGGCGTAAAGCCGCTCTGGTTTTTATCCTTGAACCGATCCAAGGGCTGTGATTTTTACATAATCAAGGAGCATGAGATACTTTGCGTTAAGCTTTTCGGTTTGAGAAGAAGGGATTCCACTCTCGTATTTATGCATAACAACAAATATTTTCTCCGTAAATACGTTAAGGGGCTTCCTCCCGGTATCGTTTACGGCTCGCCCATAGAGACAAAGATCAAAACTCTTCCCAAATATGATTTCCGATATAAATACAAGCTGGATTGGGAGCTTAAAAAGCCGAGAAGCGTTCTTCTTATAAATCCCGTTTCAGCCGAGATCAAATATGCTCCGAAAGAAGGCGGAGAGCGTACCGTCGGCTCAAACGAGCAAATTAACGATTATGAAATCGCTTCCCTTTCAAGATTTATTTCATTCTACGTGGAGGATATAGTTATAAAATGAGCAGTATTCCGTCTTTTCTCGGTAAAGCCGGCGCAAAGGAAATTTCCCACCGCATATTTACCGATCTTCAGCTTGATTCTCTTCTCTCCCCCACTGCGCGCAAAATACTTTCCCTTCCTTGCAGCGGAGAGGAAATTACCCGACGCCAGGAGTTTTTCCACATAATATCCTCTGATAGCAGCAAGCTTGATGCGGTAAAGGAGGCTATTTCCGCCTTGAGTCTTTATCAAGCGGCCTTCGGCGTATGGGACGCCTCCTCCGTGCCTGCGGAAAAATGCTATCTGTTTATAAAGCTTCTTGAGGAATACTTAAACGTATGCAATCACCTTTGCGCCTTTGAGAGCTTTGGCTCCATAGGTAAGGAGATCGCGGATCATTTCAACTCCGATGCCATGATGTCAAGAAGAACCAAAATGGCTCAAAGCATTAAAAACGCAAGAATCATTCTGTCAAGAATAAGCACCTACGTTTTCACATACGGAGAGCATTCCCAGGTATCAAAATACAACGCTCCATACACGCATTACGAATACGGGTCGAAGCTTTTTGCCAAATTAGGTCTTACAACGCCTCCCAAAAGAAAGATGAACGGAAAGGTCCACATCACGCTTTCAAACGGCATAACGGAGCTTTTCGGTAACGAGCATTACCGCGTTTCCGCCATACTCAATGCTTTTACAGGCGTAAATTTCAGAGAGCTTTTCGCCTACTCTCGGGAGCTTAATTTCTACAAGGAAATGGTAGGCTTTTACGATAAGGTAAAAGCCTATAACGTAGTTACCTGTATACCCAAGGTTTCAAAAAATAAGCGATACGTCTGCCATGATTTGTACGATATTTCCTTAATTACAAAGGAATGCTACGATATAATTCCCAACGACACCTGGTTTGACGGGGACGATATATTTTTCTTCCTGACAGGCGCTAACGGAGGCGGTAAAACGACCTATTTGCGCTCCGTTGCCATAAATCTTATTCTCTTCCTTGGCGGTATGCCCATATTCGCAAAGGATGCGGAAATTTACCCCTTCTCCTCAATTTACACACACTTCCCCAAGGATGAGCGCTTTGCCCAGACGGGAAGACTCCACGAGGAAATGATAAGAACCAAGGAAATTTTATCCGAATGCGATGACGACGCATTTATTCTCTTCAATGAAACCTTCAGCGGTACGGATGATAAAAAGGGCTTTGAGCTTCTTATGGAAACCGCAAACGAGCTTCACAGAAGAAATATCGGCGGTCTTTACGTTACTCATTTTCACGAAATTGCAGACACGTCCTTCCCCATTTTAGGTGTTATTATAGACAAGAGCGACGAAAATAAGCGTACCTTCAAGATTTCCCGTAAAAACAATGAAAAATGCTCCTACGCTCAGGATATTTTAATTAAATACGGACTTGACAAATCAAGCCTTGAAAGGAGAGGATAAAATGTCACTTGATATGCTTTATAAAAATGACGACTCCCTTTCATACGCGGGTAAAATGAGTAAGAGGGCGGTATATCATCTTTGCCTCGACAAGTCCTTGCAGCTATTCTTCCCCGATCTTAAAAGGGCAAACGGCTTTTTCGATATTCTCACTCACCCCTTGACAAGGAGGGAGGATATTGTTTTCAGACAGGATATTTTTAAGGATTTTCTTGAAAACGAGCATCTCTTCCCTACCCTTTACGGCACACTTGAGCGATTAAAGGAAACAAGGGATTCTCACATCCGTTCAAAAAGCACAGCACACGGCGGAGCTATAAGCTCGGGCGGCTCCCTTGAAATAGTATGCTCCACTCTCCAGATGAACGCTTTGTTTTTAAAACGGCTCTTACTCTTTGTAAAAGAGCTTTCAAAGATACTTGAAGGCGCAGACCTTAAGTCCGAGGGACTTATACGACTTCGCAACGATATTACGGAGCTTGCCTGCAACAAAGCTCTGTCCGAGGCTATTCGCTACTGCGCCAAATTCGAGGGCTACACAATTTATAAAAATACGGATTATAAGGTAGAGATAAATTCCGACGGTGGGATCGCCTCCTGCTCAGCCATTGACGACATCTACGTCAAATACGCCGTTACGGAGGCTAAGGGTTTATTCTCCTTCTTCAGAAAGCCGAAGGAGGAAGAGGATAAGGGCTACGCACTGATTCCCGATACTACGGCTGAATTCTACTCCAATCTTGTAAGCGGCGCATTATCGGAGCTTTCAAATGCCTTCGACAGCTGGGGCGATCAGCTATACAAGAAATATTTTGCGGTTTACAGTCAGCTTTATTTTTACGAAATAGGTCTTAAATATATTTCAAGAACAAATCACTACGGCGCTATGACGGTGTTCCCCGAAATATCGGATAAAAAGGGCTTTGACTACGAAGACCTTTACGATATACTCCTTGTGTTCCGTGACCAGAGCGTTAAAAAAGTCTTCCCAAATTCCGTATCCGTGGATTCCTCCAAGGAGGGTGTTCTTATATTCGGTGACAACGGAAGCGGTAAGACCGTATTTCTCCGCTCACTTGCCTGTATGCAGGTGCTTGGTCAGTCAGGCTTGCCTGTTCCCTGTACACGGGCGTCAATTTATCCATACAAATCTATATACACTCAATTCTCCGAGGGTGAGAAAATGTTTGTAAAGGGTAACGATGCGGGACGCTTCGAGCAGGAGGTTTCCGAAATTGCGGAAATGGTTGACGGTCTTACGGATGACTCGCTTATAATTCTCAATGAAACCTTCCAGACCACCGCCTACGAGGAGGGCGCCCGAGGACTTTTCGATATCTTAAAATATTTCACGGGCAAGGGCGTTAGCTGGATTCTTGTAACTCATCTTACGCAATTAAAGGAGCTTTATACCAAGAATGATGCTTTCTTTATGCATACCGACGGCTCGTATAAGGTGATCTCCGAAAATTAAATAAAAAAATCAGCAAGAGCTGCGGAATTTCATCCTCTACTCTTGCTGTTTTTATTATTTTATTAGATATGAACATATGTTCATATCTTTATATTTTGATTTCAGAGCCGTATTTTGTTATTTAAGCATAGCTTCAAGCTCTGTTTTAGGTGCAAATCCCACCTTTTCCGCTATAATCTCTCTGTTTTTCACAACGAAGAGGGAAGGAATACTCGATACTCCGAATTTAGCGGCAAGCTCCTCTTCCTCGTCTACATTTACCTTACAAACCTTAATATCGGGGTTTTCCTCCGCAATTTTATCAACTATGGGAGATACCATCCTACAGGGTCCGCACCATACTGCGTAAAAATCTATAAGTATCTTCTTATCGCAGTTCAAAACCTCGCTTTCAAAATTATCCTTTGTCAATGCTATTACCATATTCATTCCTCCTTCGAATCAATTTCTAAAATCTCTTCCGCCTCGTCCCCGGGGAGAAGAGCTATATCTCTTAATTTTCTCTGTATCGCCTTAGTTCTTGTGCTTGCAAGGTTGCTAAGCTCACGGCTTGCATCCTCCACCTTCTTGTGAGCTCTTTCAAGTATACCCGCAAACTTTTCAAATTCAGTTTTAACCGCAGAGAGAAGCACGTACACCTCTGCCGAGCGCTTTTGAATAGCAAGGGATTTAAAGCCCATTTGCAACGCGTTAAGCAATGCCGTGAGAGTAGAGGGTCCCGCTATGTTAATCTTGAAGTCGCGCTGAAGCTCCTCGAAAAGTCCCATATCAATAGCTTGAACGTAAAGTCCCTCAATAGGCAGGAACATAATTGCAAAGTCCGTGGTATACGGAGGATCAATATATTTATCGTGAATATCCTTTGCAAATTTTCTGATGCTTTGCTTAAGCTCTTTTTTTGCTCTCTCGATTTTTTCCTTATCGCACTCATCAACCGCCTCCTTAAGCCTTGTGTAGCTTTCAAGAGGGAATTTTGAGTCTATGGGAAGGTAAACCGCGCTTTCGTCACCGGGCATCTTCACAGCGAATTCAACCCGCTCCGTAGCTCCTTGCTTGGTTATTACGTTTTCATCGTATTGATCCTTGGTAAGAAGCTCCCTTATAAGATTTGCAAGAATGATCTCTCCAACAATACCCTTGACCTTTACGTTGGAAAGGACTCTGTTAAGAGAGCCTACGTCCTTTGCAAGACCCTTTATCTCTCCTACCGCGTTACTAACCTCGCTTATTTGCTTTATGACGTTTTCAAAGGATTGCTGAAGTCTTGCGTTCAAGGTCTTTTCAAGCTTTTCATCAACGGTTTTCTGAATGTTTTCAAGCTTTTCCGTATTTTCCTTTCGGATGGACGCAAGATTTTCCTTAACGTCGGCATTGATCTTTTCAATAGCTGCCGACAAGGATTTTGAAAATTCGTCAAGCTTTTCTTTAACGCCCTTGGAGATTGCCTCATTGCTCTGAGCGTTTATCTGAATTATCTCCTTAAATGAGGCAGTTAAGGTATTTACGGTTTCTATGTGTCCCTTTGCCTGCGCCTCGGTAAGCTTATTCATATTTTCCGTAAGCCTTGTAATTTCCTTTTCCACACCCTCGCCAAAGGATCTGTTGGCGGCGGAAATTCCCGATATAAGCATAGCGCCCATTTCGTTCACCGATGACGATACAGCCTTTCTTATTTCCTCGCCCGTATCCTTCGTTACGTTTTCCTTTTTACTCTTAATAACAAAAAAGAGAAGAACCGAAAGGAGAACTATGGCGATTACGCCGAGGGCTGTTAAAATTATGTCCATATTTCCTCCTTAAATGTAATTTATATTAAAAGTATATCATTAATTTAATATTTTTTCAAGTAAAGTTAAATTTTTCTTTGAATTTTGATTTTATATGTGTTATACTTAAAATAGATAAATATTGTCACAGAAAAGAGGACGCAAGATGGCTAAATACAGACAAAACAGAATAAACGATGCAGTCAAGGAGGAAATGGCGCAGATCCTCCGCGACGTTAAGGATCCTCGCATTACCGACGCTCTCGTTTCCATCACAGCCGCAGACGTCAGCGCAGATCTTAAATTTGCAAAAATATTCTATTCCGTTTACGGAGGCGATCAGACGGAGGTTGCCAAAGGACTTAAAAACGCTCAGGGCTTTTTCCGCTCCGAGCTTGCAAAGAGAATCAATTTAAGAATTACGCCTACCCTTACATTTGTATACGATTCATCCGCAGAATACGGCGCAAATATTTCTAAAATACTTAAGGGTCTTGATATAAAGCCCTTGGAGGACGAGGATAACGATGACTGAATTAAAGCTTGACAGCCTTATTGCAAGGCTTAAGGTTGCGAACAAGACTGCTATAGTATGTCATAAGAATCCCGACCCCGACACTCTCGGCTCTGCGGTGGGACTTATGTATATTCTTAAGCATTTCGGCTCAGAGGTAAAAATAGTCTGCTGTGAAAGGCTTCCCGCAAGGCTCGCCTTCATTACGAAGGGAGAGGATATCCTTTACACCTCCGATCTTACCGAGTTTGAGCGTGTAATTGCCGTAGACGTGGCATCCCCATCCCAGATGGGTGAGCTTGATACGCATTGTGGAAGGGTGGATATTACCATAGACCACCATTCAATGAATACGAGATTTTCCGATTATTATATGGAAGACTGTGCCGCCTGCGCCCAGATCATCTTTAAAATTGCGGACGCTATGGGGATTTGTGAGGTATTGCCCCGAGAGTTTTTCGAGGCTATATACGCGGGAATATCGGGAGATACGGGCTGCTTCAAGTATTCAAACGTTACGGGCGAAACCCACGCAATAGCGTCAAGGCTGGCTGACAAGGGAATAGACTGCGCCGAAATCAACCGTTTGATATTTGATTCAAAGACCTTTGGAGAGATCGTAGCAGAGAAGGTAACGTATCAGAATATGAAGCTTTACTGTGACGGTAAGCTTTCTCTCATATGCTTCACAAACAAAATGAAGGAGGAAAACTCCTTGACCGATGAGGACATCGGCGATATCGTAAATCACATAAGACAGATACAGGGAGTATCAGTCGCGGTTTCAATAAAGCAATCTTCAAAGGATGAGAAAAAATTCTCCGTTTCCTCAAGATCGAATAATGATGTGGACGTATCAAGGCTTTGCGCCGAGTTCGGCGGAGGCGGACACATCCGCGCCGCAGGATGTACGGTAAGCGCAGATTCCCCCGAGTCCGCGGAGGAGAAGGTTGTCAGCGTTTTTTCAAGGGAGCTTAAATAATGGCAGAGGAATTAAACGGCGTTATAGTAGTAAACAAGCATAAGGGCGTTACCTCCCACGATATAGTTTTTAAAATAAGAAAGCTCTTCGGCACGAAAAAGGTAGGACATACGGGTACTCTTGATCCTATGGCGGAGGGAGTTTTACCTGTTCTTATCGGCAGAGCCGCTAAAGCGGCGGAGTATCTTACCGCAGAGGATAAGGGATATATTGCTAAAATTCAGCTTGGAATCACCACGGACACGGAGGACACAAGCGGTAATATTTTAACAAAATGCGACACTCTCCCCACCAAAAATGAGTTTTTTGATTCTTGCAAGGAATTTGTGGGGGATATTATGCAGATCCCACCAATGTACAGCGCCTTGAAGGTAAACGGCAAAAAGCTTTGCGACCTTGCAAGGGATGGCATAGAGATCGAAAGAGAAGCGCGTAAAATACATATTTCCTCAATTATCCCCGAGGAGGTGGATGAAAAAGAGGGAATTTACAGTTTAAAGGTAGACTGCTCAAAGGGTACGTACATAAGAACTCTTTGCGCAGATATAGGCACCCGTCTCGGGTGCGGAGGCGCGATGAGCGAGTTGCTTCGTACAAAAAGCGGTAATTTTACTCTTGACGGAAGCTACAAGGTAGCACAGCTTGAAGCAATGAGCTACGAGGAAAGATGCAAGCTTATTATCCCTACGGAGGAGCTTTTCTCCGACTGTGAAAGAGTAATTCTTCCCGATTTTTACGCAAGACTTGCAAGAAGCGGATGTGAAATTTACCAAAGCAAGATAAAAACATCCCATCCTGTGGATAAATTTGTTACAATGTGGGACAAAAACGGCTTTTTTGCTCTCGGTCAGGTAAGGCAGTATAAGAGCGGTACGGCAATTAAGGCTGTTAAGCTTTTTGTACTATAACTAAAAAGAACTGTCAAGCGACAGTTCTTTTTTGATTTTTAATAGGTAGACGCCTTATAAGTATAAGCTGCTCCATCGGTTATTTCTACGGAGCTTACACCCTCCATAGAATATTCGCCGTTTACGTACAAAGCCCAGTAGGTTCTGTCCTTATCGTAATCCCTCGTTATACCGTTTACCTTTTTAACGTAAAGACCGTAGATATCGGTTTCGCCCTCGATCAGGTTATGCTCGAGAAGGGCGTCGGCAAGAATAGTCTTATCCGTTTTAACCGTGAAGATAATTTTTGTTCCGTCCATATGCTCCACTGTAAGGGTTATGGTTTTGCTTCCCGTACCGAGAGTAGTATCCTCGGTATAAAGCATTTTGCCGTCATCCCCGCGGTCGCAGGACACGTTTAGCACGCATATACTGAACAAAATCAGTATAGCAACGGTTAGTGATAGAGTTTTTTTCATTTTTCTTTCCTCTTTTCTTTTATCTATACATGATAAAACAAAGAGCGCGGGATTTTGCAAAAAATACGCTGTTTTTTAGTAACGGTTGCGTTTTTTATTGCATTTCCCGTTTTCTTTGGCTCTGCCCTTCCGTCCGAAACGGACACCTTGCCCAAGGGAGAATTTACCATTCGGCCTTTCACCGAAAATATATACGCGGCATTCCGACTGTTACGGCAATGGCTGTTGCGACGGATTTACACCGTTCTTTCCCTCGTATATATCTATATACAAATTATTTTTTCAAAAAATGCTGAAGCTCATCCATAAAGGTTTCAACGTCCTTGAATTCCCTGTATACGGAGGCAAAGCGTACGTATGCTACCGCATCCTTACTGCGAAGCTCCCTCATAACCATTTCTCCAAGCTCTACGGAGGTTATTTCCGTTTTTAAGGAGTTTTGAAGCTCCGTTTCTATTTTGTCGGCTATTAGCGAGGAATCAACGGGGCGCTTTTGACACGCTTTCATAAGACCGGATAAAAGCTTCTTTTTATCGAAATACTCCCGTGAGCCATCTTTTTTTACAACTATGGGCTGAATGGTTTCTATAGTTTCGTAGGTTGTGAATCTTGCCTGACAGTTGAGACACTCGCGCCTGCGCTTTATACTGGAGTTTTCATCCACGGGACGGGAATCCGTTACCTTGCTTTCCTCGTGGCCGCAATGTGGACATTTCATATTCTATACCTCGTTTTAAAGATTGAATTTCTATGCTTTATTTTACCATATATAAACAAAAAAGTAAAGAGTACGACGAAAAATCGTACTCTTTATCATTTTTAATAATTAAAGTGTCTTTGCCTTCTTGTTCTTAAGGTACTTGATTACGAAGAGGGTACCGATAAGAAGAGCGATGGATGCGGGAATTGCAAGGTATGCAACCCAATCAGCAGCCAAGGTAAGAACTCCTGCCAAAATGAAGGACACGAAGGATACGCCTGCTACTGTGATAGCATAGGGAAGCTGTGTCTGTACGTGCTCAACGTGGTTACACTGCGCGCCTGCGGATGCCATAATTGTGGTATCGGAGATGGGAGAGCAGTGGTCGCCGCATACTGCGCCTGCAAGACAAGCGGACATGCCGATCGTACCGAGAACGGTGCCTGCGGGGAATACCGCAAGAACGATGGGAATAAGAATACCGAAGGTACCCCATGAGGTTCCTGTGGAGAATGCGATTACGCAAGCTACGATAAAGATGATAGCGGGCAAGAATACCTTAAGGCTTCCTGCGCTGCCAAGAAGATTGTCTACGAATACGTCGGAGCCGAGAAGGCTTGTCATATTCTTAAGAGCTGTTGCGAAGGTAAGGATAAGGATAGCGGGTACCATTGCGATAAAGCCCTTGGGAATGGAATCCATAGCTTCCTTGAAGGTAATAGCCTTACGGCACATAAGATAAACTATTGTGAAGATAAGAGCTATGATAGAGCCCCAAGGCAAGCCAACGGTTGCGTCGGTGTTACCGAAGGCGCCGATAAAGTCGAGGTGATACTCGCTTGTGCTATCGAAGAAGCCGCCGTTGTAGATAAGAGCGATAACGCAAGCTACTATAAGAACTATGATGGGGAGAATGAGGTCAAGAACTCTGCCGTTTTCGGAAGAATCATCCTTTTCGTCCTTTGCTTCAATTGCGCCGTTTTCGCCATTCTGCGCCTTGAACTCAACGCCTGCCATCTTACCGTAATCAAAGCCCATAATAGCAATCATTACAACGAAGATAAGAGTAAGGATGGAGTAGAAGTTAAAGGGGATAGCAGTAACGAACATCTTAAGACCGCTTGTTCCCTCGGGAGCGTATGCGGAAACCGCAGCAGCCCAGGAGGAGATGGGAGCGATCATACAGATAGGAGCAGCGGTTGCGTCAATGATGAACGCAAGCTTACCTCTGGAAATGCCGTGGCTGTCGGTTACAGGACGCATTACGGAGCCAACTGTAAGGCAGTTGAAGTAGTCGTCGATAAAGATAAGAACGCCGAGGATGAAGGTAGCGATCGTTGCGCCAACCTTGGACTTGATGTTCTTCTGCGCCCACTTACCGAAAGCCTTGGAGCCGCCTGCCTTGTTAACGAGGATAACCATAGCGCCAAGAATAACAAGGAAGATGAAGATGCCCGCAGTACCTGAAACAGCCTCGATAAGACCGTCGCTTACAGCAGCGTCGATTGCCGTAGGTATGTTATAGCCTGCGTTAAGAAGCGCACCGATAACGATACCGATGAAGAGGGAGGAGTAAACCTCCTTAGTGATGAGCGCAAGAGCGATTGCGATAATAGGAGCCGCGAGGGACATAAAGGTGCCGAAGTAACGGCCTTCCTCATAGTCGCCTTTTACTACGATGCTGCAAACCACGAGAGCGATAAGCAATGCCGCAAGCACGGATACCATCACAATGTTCTTCTTGCTTTTGAAGAATTCCTTAAACATTTGTGTGTTCCTTTCAGATTGTATATTTTATTTTTCTTCGTCGGGTGTGATAATTGCAATTCCCAATTCCTTAAGGTCGTCGGGATTTGCGAAGGAGGGGCACTTGGACATAAGCTCGGAGGCGTTCTGCATCTTGGGGAACGCAATAACCTCACGGATATCCTCAAGTCCCAAAAGGAGTGTTACAAGTCTGTCAAGACCGAATGCAAGACCGCCGTGGGGAGGTACGCCGTACTTGAAGGCATCAAGAAGGAATCCGAACTTTTCCTGAGCCTCCTCCTTGCCTATACCGAGGATGGAGAACATATGCTCCTGCATTTCGGTGGTATGGATACGGATGGATCCGCCGCCAAGCTCGGTACCGTTAAGAACGATATCGTAGGCTCTTGCGCGTACTCTGCCGGGATCTGTATCGATAAATTCATAGTCCTCTGCCATAGGAGCGGTAAAGGGATGGTGCATAGCGTAGTATCTGCCATCCTCCTCGCTGTACTCGAAGAGGGGGAACTCCGTTACCCAGAGGAATTTGAATTCGTCCGCCTTAAGGAGTCCGAGACGCTTAGCGCATTCGCAACGGAGAGCGCCGAGGGTATCGAATACAACCTTATTCTTATCAGCTACAACAAGCACAAGGTCACCGTCGCAAACATCCATTACACGCATAATCTCGGCATTTTCGCCTTCGGAAAGGAATTTAGCGTAGGAGGAGGAAATCTCGCCGTTTACCTTCTTGAGCCAAGCAAGACCCTTAGCCTTATACTGCTTTGCAACCTCGGTAAGAGAGTCGATTTCCTTTCTTGAGAACTTAGCGCCGCCCTTAACGTTGATAGCTCTTACGCTGCCGCCGCCCGCAATTGCGCCTGCAAATACCTTGAATTCGGTATTCTTAACGATGTCGGAAATATTCTTAAGCTCAAAGCCGAAGCGCATATCGGGCTTATCGGAGCCGAAGCGCTCCATAGCCTCATGCCAAGTGATTCTTTCAAAGGGAGTCTTGATTTCCTTACCCATAAAGTTATCGAAGATATACTTGATGAAGCCCTCGTTGATTGCGATGATCTCATCCTCGTCAGTAAAGGAAATTTCCATATCTATCTGTGTGAATTCGGGCTGACGGTCAGCGCGAAGGTCCTCGTCACGGAAGCAACGGGCGATCTGGATATAACGGTCAAAGCCAGAATACATAAGAAGCTGCTTATAGATCTGGGGGGACTGGGGAAGAGCATAGAATTTACCGTTATGCACACGGCTGGGAACAAGATAGTCACGGGCTCCCTCGGGTGTGGGACGGATAAGGTTTGGGGTTTCTATGTCTATAAATCCGTTTTCGTTAAAATAGTTTCTCGTAAGGTTTGTAATCTTGGAACGGGCGATAATATTTCTCTGCATATCGGGACGGCGAAGGTCAAGATATCTGTGCTTCAGACGAAGCTCGGGCTTAACGTCGCTGTTTTCCACGATTTCAAAGGGAGGTGTCTGCGCCTTGGTAAGAATCTTAAGCTCGCTTACCGCGATTTCAATTTCACCCGTGGGAATATTCTTGTTTACTGCGCCCTCTCCTCTTGCTCTTACGGTACCCTTAGCGCAGAGAACGAACTCAGCGCGTACCGAAAATGCCTTCTCAAAGGATTCCCTTTCCGTGCTGTCGTCAAAGGCAAGCTGAACGATACCGCTTCTGTCACGAAGGTCAATAAAGATAAGGGATCCCAAGTCTCTCTGCTTCTGAGCCCAACCGAGAACGCATACGCTCTTGCCCAAATCTTCCTTTGTCAAGGTACCGCAGTAATGGGTACGCTTATCGTTTTTTTCAAATTTTTCCATTTTATATCTCCTCTGCAAGAACGCTGTAAATATTGTCAATCTCTATTTCGCGTTGCTCGCTCTTTTTCATATTCTTTAGCTGGGCGCGTCCGCATTCAAGCTCGCTATCTCCGATAATAAGAGTATATTCTGCGCCGATCTTGTCCGCGTATTTCATTTGCGCCTTTAAGCTACGGGCACAGATATCGCACTCCGCGTAGATTCCCTTATCTCTGAGATTCGAAACTATAGAAAGTGCCTTTCCAACCGCCTTTGCACCCAAGGGAGCAATATAAAGCGCGGGAGTATTAGCCTCTGTGTCAGCGCATCCGCTTTCCTTCATAGCAAGGATGACACGGGTAAGTCCCATACCGAAGCCGATGCCGGGAAGAGCGGGGCCTCCAAGCTGCTGCATGAGTCCATCGTAGCGTCCACCGCCACAAACTGTGCTTTGAGCGCCTATGCCCTCGCAGATAAACTCGAATACGGTCTTTGTATAGTAATCAAGTCCTCTTACTATTCTTGTGTCAACGGTGTACTCAATACCCATAGCGTCAAGATAAGCCTTCAGGCTTTCAAAATGCTCATTACACTCGGGACAGAGATAATCAACGGTATTGGGAGCGTCCTTGGCTATTGCGGAGCAGATAGGGCTCTTACAGTCGAGAACTCTTAAGGGATTTGTCTTGAGTCTTTCCTTACAGGTGTCGCAAAGCTGCTCCTCATTCTTTGAAAAATAATCAACGAGCGCCTGTCTGTAATTGGGACGGCAGTTGGGACAGCCTATGGAGTTGATATGAAGCTTAACGCCCTTGATACCAAGCTCATTAAGTAAAGTATACGCAAGAGAAATTACCGTAGCGTCGGCGGCAGGGGATGCGGCACCGAACATTTCCGTACCGAACTGGAAGAATTCACGGCTTCTGCCTGCCTGAGGCTTCTCGTAACGGAAGCAGTTTATTAAGTAGTAATATTTAAGAGGCATAGCGTCAGAGGTCTTACCGTTTTCAATAATCGCTCTTACGGTTGACGCAGTACCCTCGGGACGGAGAGCGAAAGCTCTTCCCTCCTTGTCGGTAAAGGTGTACATTTCCTTCTGTACAACGTCGGTTATCTCACCGACTCCTCTTTTGAAAAGAGCAAGCTCCTCAAAGGTGGGCAATCTTATTTCTCCAAAGCCGAAGCGTGCGGAAACGTCCCTCGCCTTTTCCTCTATTTTATGCCAGAGAGCCACATCCTCGGGGAAAATATCCATTGTGCCTCTCGGCTTTTGAATCTTATTTGCCATATCTAACCTCATTTCCCGATGCAAGAGCGCGTACGCACTCGCATATTATAATAATAAGATTTATAAAAGTTATTATAACAATTTTAACATTGTGTGTCAAGACAATTAAGAAAATTTATAGATTTAAAAAAGAAAAAAGGATTTCCGCATACACGGAAACCCCTTGTTATTCGGTTTATACGCCTGCTATTTCGAAATTATCCTCTTCGTTCATAGCGTATTTTGCGTTTTCCAGCTGATCAAAGTATGCCTTGATAACTGCTCCCTCAAGCTCTGCTCTGAACTCAGCGTTGATAGGATGAACGATATCACGGAAGGTTCCGTCGGGATTTTTTCTGCTTGGCATTACGATAAAATATTTATCTCTTGCGTTTATAACCTTAATATCGTGAACCGCAAGGGCTCCGTCAAAGGTTACGGATACGACCGCCTTCATAGGTCCGTCCTCGAAAAATTTTCTGATTTTGATATCTGAAATTATCATTTTTATGTCCTCCGTTTTG
>JAZQLK010000279.1:0-1766 GCA_045542635.1 Eubacteriales bacterium | reverse complement strand
CTTTAAGATACATCTTTAATTAAATAATACTATATTTTGACCCGCTTTGCAACCTTATAAAGAAAAAATCCTTGCCTGAGCAAGGATTTTCCTTTTATTATCGGATTATTTGCTGTAGTTCAAGGTAGCAAAGATAGTGTCAACAAGACCGGCCTCTGTCTGCGCCTCTGTAACAGTTACGCTATAGGTTGCATCCTTTGTGGAAACGATAAAGAGTGTCTGGCTCATAGAAACGCCATATGCGGAAGCGGTAAGAGTGATCTTTGTAATCTTAATACCGTTATCGTTCTTTACGTTGGAAATATTTACGTTGGAAACGTCAATTCCCTGTCCCTCGAGCTGGGGCTTGATAAGGAGGTTGAAATCGTCAACGTCCATTGTTTCGTACATATTTGTTTTTTCTTCGCTTGCTACTGTGATGTTATTAGTGCTTGCGGAGCCCATAATAATAGTTACGCCGTCCTGCTCCATCTTGCCCCAGGAATCGGGATAACCGAAATAGATATCGCCGTTGTCAAATTTCTTGTAGCCTGTGGGAATGGGTGTAGGTTCCTTTGTGGTGGTGGTGTCGTCATCGCCGCCGCACGCAACGAAGGTAAATGCGCTTAAGCAAAGCATAATGAGCGCCAAAGCAAGTGCTAATGTCTTTTTCATTTTCTTTTCTCCTTTTGGAATTATATAGTTTGATTTTATTATATTGTATTTTCCGTGTTTTTACCATTATAAACCATTTCGGTTTATTTGTCAATATACCGATTTGGTTTAGATATAATAATATTGGGTGATGAATATGTATAAAAGAATCAGAGATTTAAGGGAGGACAATGACCTCCTTCAGAAGCAGCTTGCGAAATATCTGCACTGCTCACAGGTCGCATACTCAAGATACGAGCTTGGAACAAGGGATATTCCTACGCAGGTTCTTATTGAGCTTGCTCTTTTCTACAATATCAGCGTTGATTACATACTTGGTCTCACGGATGAGAAAACGCCTATCAGATAAGCTGCGATTCCCGCTTTATGCGGGAATCTTTTTACTGTAACGTGGGATAAACCTTGAATTCAACCACGCACTCGCCCTTGATACCGTCACCCTCGAATACAATGATTTCGTTTTCGCCCTCCTTAAGGACGGAGGCGGGAACGTAAAGACTTCTTTGAGGACCGATTTCCCAATATCTGCCCAGGTTAAAGCCGTTTACCGTAACGAAGCCCTTTTTGAAATTGTCAAGATAGAGGAAGGTGTCGGCGCATTTATCCACGGTAAAGCTTCCTTTATAGAAGCGTGAGGGCTCGTTTCCGCTGCCACGTTCAAAATCAAGCTTGTCAAGATTGTCCATAGGCAAGGGAAAAACCTCCCAGTTGAAATGAACCTTTCCGTCAAGGAGGCATCTGCCGTCAATACCCTTCTTACGCATCATCTTGGGTCCGAAATTAGCTCTGCCCATATTCTCGCAAAGAACGGTCAAAACGTCTCCCGCTTTTGCGGAAATATTTATTTTAAGCTCATCGTCATTTACGTACAAAACTCCAATAAGCTCCCTGTTTATATAAATCTGGGCTCTGTCGCCGAGACCCTCGAAATAAAGAGTCTTGTTATCGTAATCTCTGTTAAGAACGGTGCGGTAGGCAATATATCCGTAGCCGTGTCCGTATTTTTCCATACATTTCGGTACGTTTGCAAATATTCCCGAGGAAAGCTTGTCAAGGCTGTCAAAGATACCAACGCCCCTGTCAAGAGTAACCTTGCCGTAAGTCGGAGGCCA
>JAZQLK010000278.1:0-15419 GCA_045542635.1 Eubacteriales bacterium | reverse complement strand
ACGATTTCATTAAACAGACAGAAAAATGAGATAACATTTCGACTACCACACGGTAAATCTCATGTTAATATAAAGCGTCGCCCGTTTTTGCGGAACGGGATCGTTTTACGTCATTTACCGCCCTTGACCGACACGTCTTTTTATGATATAATATCAATATGAAAAGAGGTGGCAAAATGTATAAGCAAAACGTTTTTCCGCGGTGGCGTGGCTTTAATTTACTCGGAATGTTCTGCTCCGAAACGTCGGAGTACAGGGATTTCCGCTCTCCCGGATACTATAGCGAGGAGGATTTCAAGATGATCTCCGACTGGGGCTTTAATTTCGTAAGGCTCCCCCTTTCCTATCGCCTGTGGAGTGACGTAGCAAGCCCATACAAAATTGACGAGAGCAAAATAGCTCCCTTGGATGATGCCGTATATTTTGCCGATAAATACGGCTTACACGTAAATATCGCAATGCACCGCCTCCCGGGGTACTGTGTAAATCAAGACGAAAAGGTCGAGGAAAGGGGAAATTTGTGGACGGACTCGGATATGCTTGATGCTTCAAGCTATCAATGGACGCAGATCGCAAAAAGATATAAGGACGTAGGAGACGGTCTTAGCTTCAACGTCATAAACGAGCCTGACAGAAAAATCACGCCCTTACAATACAGAACCGTCAGTGAAAAAATAATAACCGACGTAAGAAAAATAAGCCCACGTAGGCTATTTATTCTTGACGGAATATGCTACGGAGATATTCCTCCCGTTGACGCTATGAGATATTTTGAGAACTGCGGTTATAGCTGTCGCGGATATGAGCCAAGAAGATTGACTCACTATTTCGGCGGAGAAAATGAGGAGATCCCCAAATGGCCCGATATGAGAAGATTTGATAATAACGGAGATTTTACCCTTCGCAACAAGGAGGATCTCGAGCAATTTTTCAGCACGTGGGCTTCTCTTTCCGAGAATTTAAGGGTAGGAGTTCATTGCGGAGAGATGGCGGTCTACCACAAATGCCCCCACGGTGTTGCAATGAGTTGGCTTGAGGACACCTTGTCCGTCCTGAAATCATATAACATAGGCTGGGCATTCTGGAACCTCCGCGGTAAATTCGGCATTATGGATAACGGCAGAAGCGATATTGAAATGACCGACTATCACGGTCATAAATTGGATACCGAAATGCTTAAGCTTTTGCAAAAATATTAAAAAGAAAAAATCACGGACTGTGTGTCCGTGATTTTTCTGTTTTATAATGTTTGATATCCGCTTTAAGAGCTTTCAAGGGTGAGCGTCCCTATCCTTTATTTACTCTTTTATTTTGTACCAATAGTTTGTGGTTTTTTATTTTTTGTGAACTAAATGGGGTTCACTTCACACGTGTCTGCGGTTTTCCTTTATCATAGCATAAATCCGATATCTCCCGGATAGTCCTCGTCATCTTCGTCAGAGTCTTCTTTGCTATTTTTATCCTGCATTTTTTCATCAAGCATATTCATTATATTATCCTTCCAATGGGGCGACATCATTGCGCTTCTCCACTCATCAAACTGGGGATCATCGCTATTTATTATTCCGTTGCGTATTCGAATCTGGTCTATAAGCAACGCTATAAATACCGCGATTAAAAGTCCGGCTCCGATAGCCTTTAAAAAATCCTTATCAACAAATAATCCAACCGCTAAAAAGACGGCTCCGGGCGCAAATAAGTATATTCGAGTAAGAACATTTACAAGCAAGCCCATAAAAAACAGGCTCCACGGATAACGGGGCTCCTTATCATTCATAAAATTTCTCCTTTATTACGTATTATGCTATTTTACCGCATTTAAAACCAAAAAATCAACAATGGCCACGGATGATACTATATTATCATCTCATAGGACTCGGTAAGCGCTCCGTTTTCATAAACCGCGGTTTTTACCTCGTATTTTCCAAAGGAAAGGAGGAGTGTCTGACCGTTTACCGTAAGGTTGGACTTCGTAGGATCAGGCGTATTGTTTACAAGGCGGAAAATTAAGCTATCCTTTCCATATCCCTTTTTAATCGTATCTACGGAAATAATATCTCCGCCTACGGATACGCTAAAGGGCTTTTTGTCAAAATGCTCCGTGGGAACGGGGAAAATATTAAGTCCATAGGGCTTCTCCGTAAACTCCAGCGCCTTACGTTCAAGATATTCTCTTTTAGTAACCGTAAGTCTGAAGGAAAAGCTGTTTTCTCCCTGGTCTATCTTCTTTGTAAATCTGTCAAGGGGTATAAGCTGTCTTTCTCCTATGGGATGGGCGCAATAGGTAACGCCACGAACGAGGGAAGTATAAAGGCTTCCGTTCTCGTAGTGGCTTCCGTAAACTCCGTTGTTAAGAAGGGCTACGCATCCGTCCCCCGTATCAAGAGCTACGAATCTGCCCGATACGTTTTCTCTGCCGTCCATAAAAAGCTCATCCGTTCCGAAGGGCGCCTGACCTATAAGTGTACCCTCAGCGTTAATGGGAAGCTTCAGCTTCACTATCTTATTTATATCTCCCATATAGAGAGTAATGTCTATATCTATATCGTCGTTATTTTTATAAATCTTATATAAAATTCTTGCGCGGGAGCTGTCGCACTCAAAAAAGGCTTCTATACCGAGATAAATTTCTCCGTCCTCTATAACCTGTACGGTTTTCATTCCGCTGAACACTCCGCCGGGCTTTAACGAGGGGATGAAGGGCTTTTCGTTGGTTCCCATCCTTACAAGCTGATGCTTGCCCATTCCCCAAGGGTCGGCGTTGTCATCAAAGCTGCAAAGACCGAATCCATCCTTAAGATATTCGACTCCGTTTATCCTGTACGATGCAAGAAGTCCCGTTTTTTCATCCACTCTTACCTGCTTTCTTCCGTTATCGAACACAAAGGCGCTTGGCTTTTCCTTTTCTGCCGAGGGGATAAAATCAACGTATACGCTGTAACGGGTAAGGGCAAGAGGCTTCAATTTTGCCTCAAAGATAATACGCTTTCTCCAATCGAGATTAAGATTGCTTTCTTCCTTTATCACCTGATATGGCACAGCATTGCCGTGTTCGTCCTTAACGGTGATACGGGACTGTATGTTCTCATTCCAATTCTGATCCGCAAGCATAAATTCGCACTCTACGTTATCAAAAAGCTCGTAGGAGTGTGGATTAAACACCAATATGGGGTATTCTCCATCCCCTGCGGGAGGCTCCTCTGCGGAAAGGGCAAAATACGCCTTAAGCTTGGCTCTCTCCGCTTCAAGCATACCGTGGTTAAGGAGGCGAAGCCCCGCATCCTCGGCGCATTGAATTGAGCTTCCGGGCAAAATGTCGTGGAACTGGGAGTTTAAAAGGTCCTCAACCGCGTTTTGTATTTCCTTTTCGGGATAAGCGTAAAGAGCGCCTCTTGCGTAGGCTACGGAGGACATTTTTTCCGAAAGAGAAATTTCCGATTCAAGCTGTGCGTGAAGCTTTTTAACGCGGTACATTGAGGTATAGCATCCGGGCATAGATATATGAAGGGATCTGTCAAACACGTAAGTGGGCTCTATCTCCGAAAAGAACTTTTCGGGGGTGGAGTGGAAGAAATTCGTATCCGTATCCGTTAAAAGCTGCTCCTTTATGTCCGCAAGGTCCTTTCTTGAAGGGCCTCCGCCGTGGTTTCCCACGCCCCACAGGTCAACGCAGGAGGGGAAGGTCTGCCACTTTATCTTGTTTCTTATGGAATTTGCGCTTCTGCCAAGGGGTGTGCCGTAGCCCCCGTTAATTCTTGTTGCCTTGATCTCGCTTCCGTCAAGTCCGCGCCATATAAACTGGTCGCTTGGAAGCGTAAGCTCGTGGTCAAAGGGTCTCATAAAGAGGTAGCTATCCTGTCCGCATTTCTTAACTATCTGTACAAGACCTACGGAGTGACCGAAGGGGTCTAAATTTATAGCGGTGGTGGGACATACGCCGAATTTCTCCTTAAAATATTTCTGTCCCTCGCGAATCTGGCGGACGGCGCTCTCGCCGGATATCATATTACAGTCGGGTTGAAGGTACCAGCCCCCCATAATATGCCATTTGCCTGCCTTGACAAGCTCCTGTATTTTCTTAAAAAGCTCGGGGGCGTATTCCTCAACGTACTTATATACCGTCACCTCATTGTGACAGAAGATATAGTCAAACTCATCGCAAAGCTTAGCTGCCGAATAAAAGGTTGAAAGGGTTGCGCTGACTCCCTCGGGTAAGTCCCACTGCCAAAGAGGGTCAATGTGGGCGTTACATATCATATGTACTCTCTTTAAGCTTTTTTCTTCCATTTCTACAATCTCTCCATATCCTTATTGCTTTGATTCTATCACGCCGCAAAATACGTGTCA
Source organism: Eubacteriales bacterium (assembly GCA_045542635.1). Taxonomy (GTDB): domain Bacteria; phylum Bacillota; class Clostridia; order Oscillospirales; family CAG-272; genus RGIG2000. The sequence continues at coordinate 11,072 of JAZQLK010000278.1, read as the reverse complement.
GCGCTTGATATAAACAAAATATAAAATCTCGGACACTTAGCGTGATTTTTGTTTATAAGCCGCGGCAATTTTTTATTGATATCTTTTATCCCAAACTCTGATTTTGTAAAAATCTCCGTTTTCCGACGTGATCCTTTCATAAGAATCCGCATCCTTTTTAAAAATATAGGCGCTTTTACTTGTCCAGGACTGATACTGTCCGTCGGGAAAAATATACACAATATCTCCGTTTTCAAAATTACCGATGCCCTTTACGGTGCTTCGGTCAACGATTTCGTTCCCGTCGTAGCTTATGGAAAAGCTCTTTTCCGCCTTATTATATCTGTAAACGTGAGCCCCCGTGGTTATCCAAAGCTGATTTTTATCTCCGTAAACGGGAGCAAGATCGTGGGCGCTGCCCGTTGGAATTTCCGCCCTCAAGGAGCCTTCCTCCGAAACAGTCAGAGTGCCGTCGCCGTTTATCTTTACCTTATATGCCGTCAGAACGTTTCTGCCGACAGCCCATAAGACCTCTCGCTCCTCATCCCAAAGAACTCCGTGGGCATCGGCAAGGGACATTTTCGCGTCGGGGGATTTACTCGTTTTTTCATCCGTTTTAAAGAATCTGACCTCGTTTCCGTCGCTGGAGGCAATTGCAACCACTCCTCCGGGCAAAAGCTCAATGCTATGGGGATTGCTCGCTGCCGCCTCGGTGGACCATACTACCTTGCCCTCGGGATAGGAAACCATACATCCGTACCTGCTGCCGCTTACCGCCAGCATAACGTCTCCGTGCTTCTCCGAGTGGCGGAGCTTTACTCCCGCTATATTGGAGTGAGGCATCTTATATGACCATACAAGGGAGCTTTCGTTAAGGACTCCCGACGTAATATCGTAAACCTCCACGTACCATTTACTCTGATTCGTAAGAGCCACCAGGCTTTTTCCTCTTTCAATAGTCTTTTTTATATCCGTATTGGATTTAAGGGCAGAGCCGTTTTCGTCGCCGACAATTTCAAGAAAAGCATCCATAGCCCTTCTTGTCATAAGGTCGCTTCCGCCGACAATTACTATTTTATTCCCCATTACCCTTATAACGTAGTCGTTTTCCGTAAGTCCCTTCACCGCTTCAATGCTTTCGGGACGGTTGGTGCGTCCCACAAGAATTTCGCAAATTCCCGACACGGAGTCAAGGCTTTCCCCCTCGGAAAGAGCATCCGTAACCAAGTTAAGCTCCGTTCCCGTAACTCTCTCCAAATCGTTTTTGAAGGCGGTTACCTCATCCTTGGCATTTACGTTTATCTTGTCGGCGCGGACTATACGATAAGCCGCCTTTCCCTCCCCGTTAACCAAATCAACGGGTACGGGCGGCGCCGTTGTTACGCCGTCATCTTTTCCACACCCTGTGTATAAAACTGCCGTACAGGCAAGTATTACCGTTAAAATCAAAGATAAAAGCCTTTTCATAAGCACCTTCCTTTCATTTATAATTTAATTATATCACACCTTAAGAAAAATTTCAATTGTTTGGAAAATTATACAACTTGCGAGGGTTTTTGCAAAAAAAGACACTCCGTCGGGAATTTTCCCGACGGAGCGCTTTTTGGAGATTTTTATGAATTTAGCAAATATCACTTTTGAATTTAAAACGAACCGGCTTTTTTGTTCTCCAAATGTCTATTTGTATCAATGGCAGTATTCGGCTGTTTCCTTTGAGTATTTATCACCAAGAAGATATTTCGTATCGACAGGAGGCATCGCTTCGAGAGCTTCTACGCTCGTACCGAGAAGCTTAAGGAGATTGTCGAGGGTTACAATTTCAATATTGCTTCCGCCTTCAATGGCAGACTTAACATGTTCAAGCCTTGAGCAATAACGAATATTCCCCTCTTCGTCAACCTTATCAAATGTTGCGAAGATATCTGATTCCGATGCCTTTAGCACGTATTCTCCACCTGCTGATTTTATCATTCCTGCAAGATTTATCATTTCTTTAAAATGCTCTGTCTCATAATTCATAGATACTGTGATTTTCTTACCAGCAAGCTTGTCGTTCTTCTCGCTAATGCCCTCGCCAAAATCAAGATAGCGAAGAAAAATTATATGATTTTCTTCACCGCGACGTATAGTGTTATCTTTTTTCAACCCATTTTTGTCGCGCTGTGTTTTTTTAATCTTTTTTGGCGGTGTATAATCCCACGAGTATCTGCCGCTTTCGACCTTACCAGAGCAATGATTTGTACTATTATTATATTCTTCAAAGGACATATTAACTTTATCAAGTAAAGCCTTTAGCAAAAGCATTGTCGCTCTTGCGTCCTCATCACTTCGATGGCTTTTAAATTCCTCTGAAACACCGAGCGAAAGCAATGCGTTTTCGAGCGATATCTGCTTTTTATCATCAAAAAGCTCACTGTACATTTTCTGTGTATCAAAAAATTTATATGTAAACTGTTTGAGCTTGTATTTCTTGCAAGTCTTTTTAAGATATCTTACATCGTTGAATATTGAATGGCCAACTATGTAGTAATCCTCGTTTTCTACGAGGGATTTAATTTTCTCATAAAATGCGGGGAAACTAGGTGCCTTCTCAAAAACTTCTTTTGGGTATGCAAAACTAACATCTGGTCTGTTCGCTCTACCGGTCACGCAAAATTCTGCTTCAGGATTCATAATTATATCCTTTTGCTCAATGATATTAAAATTCATATCTGTTATTACATAACCGAATGAGCAGATAGTGGCTTTTTCACCGTCTGCACACTCTATATCAAAGAATAAATATTTCAATTTACTGTATTCCTTTCTATATCCTGATTTTTAGTTATTATCCTCTTTAAGCTCTTTGATGCAATCCTTACACAAGGGAAATTTTTGATTACTCTCAACAAATGAGCCGCAACGCTTGCAAGTAGTCTTTTCCGGTCGAATAACAACAGAATTATTCTCCAAAGTAACAACAAGTGTTGAGCCTTCTTGCATATTTAACTCTCTGCGAAACGGCTTTGGAATAACAATTCGTCCAAGTTTATCAAGCTTTGGTTTTTTCATTTCATTTCCCTATCCGACTAATCAATTGGTTTATTTCCTCTATTTTCATACTTATTTTTTCAGATGCATTATCAAAAGTGTTTTCCAACCACGGAACAAAACCTAAAGCAGCCCATTTTTCATCCTTTAATTGAATAATTTTTTCTTTTTTATCAATCTCAAATTTTGAAATATCATCACCCAAAACTGTAATTACCTTTTGCATATGATCAATTGAAAAATCCAGTAAAATTTCCAATGTATCCATCAAATTCTCTTTAATACATTTAGCAAGCAAAATGTTAAATCCATATGCAACTGATGGAATGTTATCGATTACATGCTGATATTTTTGGTTTTCACTTCTAAAAAACTTTTTATCATCCTCGTCATTAAACAGATGCCATTCATTTAATGAGAACGGTTTTGATTTCATAAACCATCTTAGAATTTTCTGACTTTTTAAGATCATATAGATAATTTCATTAGTCATTTCATATTTACGGAACACAGCATGAGTAGATGGTTCATTTTCTAAGTGGCCAAATATCTTTTCAAACATTTCTACGTCATCGTTTTCTATTATCATTTTAGCCAACTTATTATCTATTTCTTTTACCGCTGGATTAAGTTCGGTTTTGCTATATTTGTCGGGATAATTATAGCCCTTCTCTATTGCTATTTTAAACGCTTGATAGTTGTTAAATTCAACTACATAATCTACAAATGATTTGTGGTATTCATCTTCATCGTCAAGATATATATCCTCTTTGTTTCGAAAAAGACGATCTATTATGCGCTCGTTGCCACTTAATGCTGCAGAATATGCTGTCGGTCTATCTCCATATTCATTTACAATATCCTTACCTACTAATAGTGACTCCACCGAAACGCCTAGTATTTCAGATAAATGAATAAGATATTGCTTTCCGGGCTCCTGCTCACCCTTGAGCCACTTGTTTACATATCCTTTGTAGCTCTCGTAATCTTTCTTGCCACATTCTCTTCCAATTTCATCTGCTTTAGCTTTTGCAATTTTCTTTGCAAGATCAACGGAAGGGCGATCTCCCCATTTTCGTTTGATATATTCACATATAAGACTCACTTGATTAACCTCCTAAATCTTTATGAATATATTTTATCATCCGATTTCTCTTTCGTCAACATCAAAAGTAGATAAAATTCTACTTTTTTGTCTACTGACCACTTTCCAAAAACAGATAAAACAGAGTTGCGCAGTAGATAAATTTCTACTTTTTTCTCTGGAGTCAATGCAGAAAATTTTTTTACCATATAAAATAAAGGGCACTCCGTCGGGAATTTTCCCGACGAGTCGCTTTTTGGAGATTTTACATGAAAAGACTATTATCAAGCCTTTTTAGGCTTTTTAATGTTTTTGGAAATTCTTACTTATAAATTTTGGAGGTTTTTATAAGCTTTATCTGTCGAAATCAATTTCATAAATGCCGTATCCGAGATCGTTTTTCACGATTTCTATGCTAAGCTCATAGCCAACGCCGCCGACTATAACGTTTGCTTCAAGCTCGCACTCTCCTCCGTCAACGTCGCTATCATAGGCTGACGAGGAAAATTCCGTGTATCTTTTGATCTCTATACCGCCTTGGAAATCAATTCCTTCGCGAGCCTCAATGGCGTCAAAGTATTTTTCAACGTCAAAGGGCTTTTCGGGGTGCAAATAGGTCTTAGCAGCTTCAAAGTCCCCGTTTTCCACAGCCTCAACGAAGCCTTCCATCAGGTCCTTTGCATCGTCCTTTTTAAGTCCGTCTCTGCATCCCACAAGGGAAAGAGACAGTACTACAGCCATTATTACCGAAAACAATGCTTTTATTTTCATAACTACCGTCCTTTCCTATTATTCTGCATTCAATTCTGCATTCTGCGACGCGAAGCTAGTCCCTTTAGGGGCACTCTGCATTTTAATCGTTATTTTTTAAAATAACGATTAAGGAGTCCCTCGAATGCCTTGCCGTGGCGAGCCTCATCGCGAGCCATCTCTATAGCCTCCATCTTTGAGGGAGGTGGCGCGGCTTTGCCGTGACGGAAGGAGTCTACTTTTGATTCACTCCTCCACCCACTCCGTGGGAGCCCCCTCTATGAGGGAGCCTTAATTACTTCTTGAAGTATCTGTTAAGGAGTCCTTCGTCAGGCTCCTTTTGAGAAAGGGAGCTGTCAGCTCTGCTGACTGAGGGATTGTTTTACCAATTCATCAATATATACACATACTCCCTCAAATTTTTGCATTATATCCAAGTTTGAAAGCCGTATCACCTTTATCCCGAATTCTTCTTCCAGGAATTTTGTTCGTTCCATATCGCTTTTCATACCTTCATCTGAATAATGCTGAGAACCATCAAGCTCTATTACAAGCTTTGCTTTTGCACAGTAGAAATCCACTATATATGGTCCCATTATTCTTTGCCTCATAAATCTTACAGGATAATCCTTTAGAAAATCATACCAAAGATGCTTTTCTTCTTTTGTCATATCCTTTCTTAACTCTTTGGCAAGCGGAACGGTTGATTTGTTATGCTTGAATATCATTTATAACAATCCCCCCTCCACTCCGTGGCTCTCCCCCCTTGCTCCAAAGGGGGCTATATTACTTCTTGAAATATCTGTTAAGAAGTCCCTCGAATGCTTTGCCGTGGCGAGCCTCGTCGCGAGCCATCTCGTGAACTGTATCGTGGATAGCGTCAAGGTTAAGAGCCTTAGCGCGCTTTGCAAGATCAAACTTACCCATTGTTGCGCCGTTTTCAGCGTCAACTCTCATTTCAAGATTCTTCTTTGTGGAGTCTGTTACAACCTCGCCAAGAAGCTCTGCGAACTTAGCAGCATGCTCTGCTTCCTCGTAAGCTGCCTTTTCCCAGTAAAGACCGATCTCGGGGTAGCCTTCTCTGTGTGCTACTCTTGCCATTGCGAGGTACATACCAACCTCTGTGCATTCGCCCATATAGTTAGCGCGAAGATCCTCAATAATATCCATAGGCGCGCCCTGCGCTACTCCTACAACGTGCTCTGCAGCCCATACCTTACCTTCAGCCTGAAGCTGGAACTTTTCAGCGGGCACCTTGCACTGGGGGCATCTTTCGGGTGCGCTATCTCCTTCGTGAACGTATCCGCATACTGAACATACATACTTTGCCATAATTAAATTCTCCTCTTTATGTAATAATAATTTTTATTTTTTGTTGCACTCCGTACAGGTTCCGTATAGTACCGTACGGTGCTTATTTATTGTAAAGCCTTGGTCCTTAATAGACTTGAAGCTGTGTTCTTCATCCTCAAAGTCAAATATATTTCCGCAGCAGTTACAAACGAAATGTGTGTGTGGAGCTATATATCCGTCATAGAATATGCTTCTGTTTTCGGTCTCCACAGTAATTATTTCTCCGTCCTCCACAAGCTTACCGAGATTTCTGTAAACCGTGCCAAGGCTGATATTAGGAATTCGCGCTCTTACAGCGTCATAAATTTCCGTAGCGTTGAAATGCGCCCGTCGGGAGCGGAGAAAGCTTAAAATTTCTTCTCTCTGATGAGTTAATCTCATTGGCTTGCTCCTTATCAGTAATAATTCCTATTACTATATTAGCAGAAGATAAACGGTTTGTCAATACCTTTTTTCAAAAAAATTAAAAAAATTTGAAAATATTTATGTAACCTAAGGAAATTGCGTCGCTCCACAAGGCAGCAACGCAATTTCCCGTATTATCTAACTCTATATATATGGTTTAAATATTGTTATTCCTCTTCGTCACAGCAACAGTCGCAGGAGGTTTTCTTCCTTTTAATAATAATACAAAGAGCCATGGCGCCTGCTACCGCAAGCAGATCACACAGCTTAATGCGCAGCACCTTTTCACATTGAAACGCGCCGTTTTTAAGGGTTTTGAGCTCTGTAAAGGCGGTTTTAAGCCCGCATTTGTCGGAATCGCCCTCGGTAATACGTATAAAGGTCTTAAATCCGATAATGGCGCTTCTTCGATCCTTTGAGGTTCTGTATTTGTTTATAAATTCTAACATATATTTATTACTCCTTTTTTAATATTTTAGGCGACTTATTCCGATGTCATACAAGTAAATATGCCGCATATTTACTTGTATCTTACATTTCTACCATATTTTTCCATTATACAACATCACAAAGGGACATATTCTGCCGTCGGGAAATGGTAAAATAAAGTAGGAAATGAAAAATGTAGAAAATCAAGGAGGAAAATATGAAAATTTACTATCAGAAGTCCGATAAGGACCAAGGACAAGTCATTCATTCCATAGAAACGAGCAAAATATCCCCTAACCCCAATCAGCCGAGAAAGACATTTACCGATGATGCCATAATAAAGCTGGCGGACAGTATAAGGCAATACGGTATGATCCAGCCCATAACCGTACGTAAAATCGGCGAAAGCTACGAAATAATTTCCGGTGAAAGACGGTTAAGAGCCGCAAAAGAGCTTAATATGGAATGTGTTCCCTGTGTTATTATGGACATAAACGAGGAAAAGTCCGCAGAAATATCTATAATTGAGAATCTTATACGGGAGGATTTGAATATTTTCGAGCAGGCGCAAGCAATAGAAACGCTAATTGATACATACAATCTTACCCAAGAGGAAATTGCAAGAAAATTAAGCAACAGTCAATCCTTTGTAGCCAACAAATTAAGGCTTCTCCGTTTATCCAAGTCTGAACGGGAAACCATACTCAAAAACAATCTTACCGAGCGTCACGCAAGAGCATTGTTACGCGTATATGACCCTATAATGCGTGAAAAATTGCTCCAGACTATAGTTGATGAGGGATTAAACGTAGGTAAAAGCGAGGAGCTAATAGATTCAACGCTATCTAAGGAAACAAACAGGGTGATTAAAAGGAAAAATTGCTACAAGGATATTAAATCCTTTTATATAGCCATTGACAGAGCCGTTGATAGTGTTAAAAATTCCGGTGTGAATATCAAAAGCAGACGCATCGAAAATGACGATTACGTAGAATTGACTATTTTAATTCCAAAGGAAAACGATTCATCGGATATAACTGCATAATTTAATGTTTCACGTGAAACCTTTCACAAGGATGATTCAATATTCTCCACTTCGAATTTGTTTCACGTGAAACTTTTTTACTTTATAATGTTCATTTTTCTCCGTTAAATTAATAATGGTGCAACATACATTTATCGACCGAATTTGACATCCGCAAAAAGTTATCAACAAAGTTTTCCACGCCCCAAGACATATGGCGTGGATAACCACTTATGCCCTATTTTTAGCCGTTTTTTGGCTATTTCGGTGCTTTTTAAGGCGTTTTTGGTGCTTTTAAAGGGTTTTTAGTGGGAAATCTCCGCATATCAAGTTATCGCACATTTGCTCTTTTTAATAGGGGGTGTGGAAAACTTCTCTTTGTCAACATACAAAATACGACAATATTTTTGGCAAAATATTTTCAGGTCAAAGCCCAAATATTTCTTATTATTTTTCTTTAATGAACTAATTAATTTGTTTCACGTGAAACAAAGATTGCAAAACAATATTTTGTTTTAATTTTAAATAATGAAATAAAAATTGTTTCGCGTGGAACAAAATTTTCAACAAATACATATATTTTGTTTCACGTGGAACATCAAACGCATATTTCTTACTTTGAGTTTCACGTGAAACATTTTTGTAAATTTCCTTAAATTACTATTGATTTTAATATATAATTATGCTATACTTTTATTACAAAATAAAACAAGGTTGGTAAATCTCAATGGCATACGTTATTTCATTCGCCAACCAAAAAGGCGGGGTAGGTAAAACCACCTCTGCCGTTAATATAGCTACATATCTTTCAGTGCTTAAAAAGAAGGTACTGTTAATAGATTTAGACCCACAAGGAAGCGCAACAAGTGGCGTTGGAGTTCAAAAAAGCGCGGCAAAATACACATCCTACGAGGTATTGATAGGAGAATGCGGTATTTTTGATGCAATTTTACCTACAAAATATAAAAACTTGTTTGTAATCGCATCAAATGTATCCCTTGCCGCCGCAGATTATGAGCTTATTTCCGAAAATGAAAGAGAATATTTTCTTAAAGAGCAGGTGGACAAGCTTAAAAGAGAAGGAGATTTTGACTACATAATTATAGACTGCCCTCCGTCCCTTGGCATTACCACAATCAACGCTCTTACCGCAAGCAACGGAATTATTCTTCCTATTCAGTGTGAATATTACGCTCTGGAGGGTTTATCTCAACTTATGTCAACTATAAAAAGGATAAAAAGCAGCTATAATCCACGGTTAAGAGTAGTTGGTATACTTGTTACAATGTATAATTCACGCTTAAAGCTCTCGTCGCAGGTCTTTGAGGAGTTGAATAAATACTACTGCGAAAAGCTATTTCGTACAAAAATATCACGCAGTGTCGCCTTGAGCGAGGCGCCGAGCTATGGAGAACCGATATATTACTATTCAAGATATTCAAAAAGCAGTCTTGAATACGAGGATGTCGCGAAGGAAATACTCGAAAGAACAGATTTTTTCAATATAATTTAAAAGAGGAGAAGAAAAATGGCAGTAAAAAGAGGTCTTGGCAGAGGACTTGAATCCATATTTGCCGACAATTACAGCCCTGTAGAAAAGGTTGTTACCGCTACCGTTAAAAAAGACGGTATTCAAACTATCAGAATTTCAGAAATTGAGCCCAAAAACGATCAGCCCAGAAAGTATTTTGACGTTGAAAGCCTGGAGGCATTGGCGGAGTCCATTACTCAGCACGGATTGCTTCAGCCCATTATTGTTCGTGAGGGTGAAGGTGGATTTTATCAGATTTTGGCAGGCGAACGCCGTTGGAGAGCATCCAAAATGGCAGGTCTTACGGAAATTCCCGCAATTGTTATGGAGGCAGACTCCTTAAGAGCCGCTGAGGTTGCAATTATCGAGAACGTACAGAGAGAAAATCTCAATCCTTACGAAGAAGCACAGGCTTACGCTTCCCTTATGAGCGAATTCAGCCTTACCCAGGAGGAGGTTGCCGCAAAGGTAGGCAAGAGCAGACCCGCAATCGCCAACACAATGCGTCTTTTGGAGCTTCCGGAGGAGGTTTTGGAGCTTCTTAAGGTGGGTGACATCTCCGCAGGTCACGCAAGAGCCCTTTTAGGACTTAAGGACAAGGAAATAATTGTTGACACAGCCCACAAAATTCTCATCCGCTCCCTTTCCGTTCGCGATACCGAGGCTCTTGTAAAGAAGCTTAATAAAATTTACGAGTCCGCCCAGAAAGAAGAGGACGAGGACAACGTGGATGACGATTTAATTGTTGACTATATCAAGGATTTAGAGCGTAAGGCAATGTCCTTGACAGGTAAACAGATCAAAATTCAAACAAAAGGCAAGTGCCGTGTAGTACAGATTGAGTACGTTGACAACGAGGATCTTGAGGACATTTTGGTTAAGCTCTGCGGCAATAAAATAACCGAGGAGTAATTTATGTACCTATTTTTTGACGAAGCACCCTTGCTTGGGTGGCTTATTGACACTAACACCCTTATTATAGCTATCGCTATTGGCATTTTCCTTGCATTTTTCGCCTATTGGTTTACCCAGACCGTAGTCGGCGCTCTTGTAAGAAAGCTTCTTTCCGAGGGCGTTGGAGAGGAAAACGCAAAGACTCTTGACCAGCTTTCAAAAAACTCCTTCGTGTTCAGATTCCTTCTCCGCGACGATTCCGTTTTAAGAAAAACCGTTTCCTGCGTAGGAGGCGTTCTTCCTGTAATCGAGGAAGAAAAGGCCGAGCCCGAAGCCGAAAAGGCCAAGACAGAAGAAGAGCCCTCAAAAAGTGAGGAAGAGGGCGGTAAAGAGCCTGTAGCCACAATTATAGAAGACGAAAAAGATGAGAAAAAAAGCTTTTTTGCACGTTTCAAAAAGCCCAAAAAGGACTTTTCCAAGGCCAAATTCTTCATCACCGAGGATAACGTGGAAAAGGCGAGGGCGAAGTACCCCAGAAGCATCAAGGGCGCTTGGCTTGTTCTCGTATTCTTCCTTTGCGTAGCCATCGGCAT